>CAJWBW010000093.1:0-6249 GCA_913020415.1 uncultured Phycisphaerae bacterium
TACACCGAGGAGATCCAGCGACTCACCACCGGGTGCTCCGTCGACATCGTCGGCTCGGTCGCCGAATCGCAGGGAAAGGGCCAGTCCCTCGAAATCCAGGCCGAAACCGTCCGGGTCGTGGGTTGGGTCGACGATCCCGAGACCTACCCGGTCCCCGCGAAAAGACACACGTTCGAATACCTCCGGGAGGTTGCCCACCTGCGTCCACGCACCAACACCTTCAGCGCGGTCGCCCGGGTCCGGCACTGTCTTTCCCAGGCCATTCACCGCTGGTTCCACGATCAGGGGTTCTTCTGGGTGCACACGCCGATCATCACCGGAAGCGACTGCGAAGGGGCCGGCGAGATGTTCCGGGTCTCGACCCTGGATCTGGCGAACGTACCCCGGGGAGAGGACGGAGCCGTCGATTTCAGTCAGGACTTCTTCGGCAAGGAGACGAATCTCACCGTCTCGGGCCAGCTGAACGTCGAGTCCTACTGCCTGGCCCTGTCGAAGGTCTACACCTTCGGGCCGACCTTCCGGGCGGAGAACTCCAACACGTCCCGACACCTGGCGGAGTTCTGGATGATCGAGCCGGAGATCGCCTTCGCGGATCTGGCGGACAATGCGGATCTGGCCGAATCGTTCCTGAAGGGAATCTTCGAAACCCTGCTTTCGGAGCGACCCGACGACATGGGTTTCTTCCGCGATCGCATCGACAAGGGGTGCATCGATCGGCTCGAGCAGTTCGTCAACGCCAGCTTTGAACGTATGGAGTACACCGACGCGATCACCGCCCTCGAAGGGGCTGTCGCGGGAGGTCACAAGTTCGAGTATCCGGTGTCCTGGGGCATCGATCTCCAGTCAGAGCACGAGCGATGGCTGACCGAAGAGCACGTGGGTCGGCCCATCGTGGTGATGAACTATCCCAAGGACATCAAGGCGTTCTACATGCGTCTCAACGACGACGAGCGGACGGTCGCGGCGATGGACGTACTCGCCCCGGGCATCGGCGAGATCATCGGTGGTGCCCAGCGTGAGGACCGTCTGGACGTGCTCGACCGTCGCATCGGTGAGATGGGCCTCGAGGCGGAGGACTACTGGTGGTATCGTGATCTCCGTCGCTACGGCACCGTGCCGCACGCGGGATTCGGGCTCGGTTTCGAGCGAACCATGGCGTACGCCACGGGGATGGCCAACGTCCGGGATCTCATTCCCTTCCCCCGTACCCCGAATACAGCCACATTCTGATTCCGGGCCCCTGCGTGGCAGTCTGCTGTCAGAGGCCCATTTACGGGTATTTATCAGACACTTTTGATGGTTTCAATCGCGTTAGATTGACTCAAATCCGACCTCGGGCGATTTCGTGATGTAGACTCAAAATGGGCTTTTTGCCCTCATGAGAGGTATCGGTGTGCCCTTTTTGGTGGGGGGCTCCACTCGTTTCTCAGATGTGGGCATTCGGAAGTTTCATGTCATCTCGCGGCTCAATCTGGTCTCTGGTCATCGCGGCCCTGTTCGCGAGCTCTGTCGGAGGCGCCCAGACGACGGATCCGCACGCATCCAACCACCAATCGGATGCCAAGACGCTTCGATTGGGAGGGATCACCTTCGATCCCCTCCGGGAGCCCTCGGTCCTGCCGCACCACCTTGCCAAGGCCTCGGCTTCCAAGTCGGATCTGCGGCTGGTCCAGTTTCACGGTCCGGTTCGCGATGCGGACCGGGCTCAACTGCGGTCGCGTGGAGTCGAACTTGTTCAGTACATCCATCCCGATACGTACATCACCTGGGCCGATCCTGATCAGATGCGTTCGGTGGCGTCGATGTCCACCGTGCGCTGGGGTGGAGATTTCGCTCCGGCGTTTCGGGTGCTTCCTCATCTTCGGGGACGTGGTGAAGCCGAACTCCAGGTCCGCATCCTGATCTACCGCGGTGCGGACGTCGAAGCGGCGGTTCGTGCACTGCACGATCTGGGGATCACAACCGTGAAGCGCCGCCGGATGGATTCGACCTTCGAGGTCGTAGGCTGTTCCGTACGCGGAAGTCTGCTGGAACAGATCGCGGCGATCCCGGGGGTGTACACCCTGCAGCCCATGGCCCGGAACGGGGGAAATCGCGGCGAGCTGGCAAACCAGTTGAACACCGGTCTGTACGAGAACAACAACCTCGTGCCGGGCTACTACGAGTGGCTGACGTCCATCGGATTCACCGGCTCGGGGGTCACGTTGGCCTGCGTCGACACAGGCGTGTCCGAGCAGGCTCCCGATCTGGTGAACCGCGTGATCGACTGCACCGGTGAGAGTTGCGGAGACGACACCACCCAGTCGAGCCACGGAACCCTGAGCGCCGGCGCGATGGTCGGCGATGCGGCCAGCGGCATCGTGGATCCCTGGGACTTCCTGGCCGGTCAGGGGACCGCACCTCGAGCCAGGATGCTCGAGCAGCTGTACGATCCAATCTTCACCGAGCCCGACGGGATGCTTCGCCTCATGCGTGACTCCCGCAGCAACGGAGCCAGCGCCTCCAACAACAGCTGGGGGCCCTCGCCGAGCCCGCTGGGATACGACATCGATACGCGGCAGGTGGATGTGGGAGTGCGTGACGCGATCGCCGATCAGGCCGGCAACCAGAGTCTCACCTACGTGCTTTCGATCATGAACGGCAACGGAGGCACCTCGTCCCAGGGGACTCCCGATGAGGCGATGAACGTCATTCGAGTGGGCGCGACCCGGCTCCGATCCAGTGGCGGCACCCTGCAGAACCACGTGGAGGATCTGGCCGCAGTGTCGGCGCACGGTCCCTGCCTCGACGGTCGTATGCTGCCGGACCTCGTCGCACCGGGGTGCTACGTGCTGTCGATCTTCGACGAGTTCAACTGGGCGTATTCGTGCGGTACCAGTCTCGCCAGTCCCCAGGTCACCGGCGCCGTGGGGCTCTTCTGCGAGTACTACCGTGATCGGATCGGGCTCGGTCGCGACCCGTCGCCGGCCATGACCAAGGCTGCAGTGCTCGTGGCCGCCCGATCGCTCGAAGGAGGCGAGGACGCCGATGGAGCATTGATGGGACATCCGCCCGATTCCCGACAGGGGTGGGGCCGCCTCGCCATCGATCCGCTGATCAACCCCGATGCCGCGGGGGTCCGCTACTACGACCAGACGACCGTGTTCGGTGAAACCGGCGACGAGTGGTCGGTGCAGGTGGAGCCCGAGGATCCCTCCCAGCCGATGCGCATCATGCTGGCCTGGACCACCGCACCCGGTCATGGTCTCGGGGGAACCACGCCCGCCTGGACGAACGACCTCGATCTCGTGGTGGAGACGTCCGACGGGACCTACGTGGGCAACGCCATCGATCCATCCACCGGATGGTCCCAGATCGGAGGGGCCGCCGACTACAAGAACAACACCGAGGCGGTCCTGCTCGGTCCGGTCGCCCCGTCGACCGCGACGATCCGCGTCGTCGCATCCGACATCAACTCCGATGGCGTACCCGGCTTCGGGGACGCGTCCGATCAGGACTTCGCGCTGATCTGCATGAACTGCAAGGCGGATTCGTTCAGCCTGACCCTCGATCCGCCGGCCGTCGAGGTCTGTGCTCCGGCAACCGCCGAATACACCATCGAGGTCCTCTCCGTCTCCGGCGGCGCCGATTCCGTCGCGCTCAACGCCCTGGGGCCCCCGGGCATCACGCTGGACCTGGCGGACGCCGTCGTCACTCCTCCGGAGAAGACGACCCTGACCGTGACCGTTCCCATCGGAATGAGCGGCACCAAGGAGTTCAGCGTGATCGGAACGTCGGCGGGCGAACAGGTCGAGGTCGTCGGCCAGCTGGTCGTCGTCTCGCCGTTCTCCACCGTGCCGGACCTGCTGGATCCGCCGGACGGAGCCACCGGCCAGCCCACCATTCCCACCTTGACGTGGGCCATGGACGGCGCGTCCGGCTTCCGGGTCGAGGTCGCCTCGGATCCGTTGTTCAGCGACGTACTCTTCAGCGCAAGCACGTCCGAGCAGAGCATCGTGGCCGACGCGGATCTCTCCTACGGTGAGGAATACTACTGGCGGGTGCGTCCGTCCAGTGCCTGCGGAGACGGCGGCTGGTCGTGGACCTCCAGCTTCACGACGTCCGAAAGCATCACCGTGCTGCTGGTCGACGACGATGACAACGAGCCCGATGTCCGTCCGTACTACACGAACACCATGTCCTCGCTGGGGCTGCAGTTCGACGTCTGGGATACCGGCAACACGGACGACGAACCGGGGATCGAAACCCTTCGAAACTACGATCTCGTGGTGTGGTTCAGTGGCGCGGAGTGGGGTGGCTTCGCCGGACCCGGTGCCGATGCGGAACTCGCGTTGGAACAGTGGCTGCTTGAAGGCGGCGTCCTCTGGCTGAGCAGTCAGGACTACCTCTACGACCGTGGTCTGAACGCATTCGGCGGCGCCTACCTCGGCGTGTCCGCCTACGACAGCGACGTCGGGCAGGAAGTGGTGACCGGTACCGGACCGGTCTTCGGCGGCTACGGCACGATGACCTTGACGTGTCCGTTCAACAACTACACGGATTCGATCCAGGTCACCCCGGATGCAGAGCTCGCCTTCATTGGCGATCAGGGTGGCGCCGGCGTCACCGTCGAAGGGGAGGGATGGCGGACCGTCTTCTGGGCCTTCCCCCTCGAAGCCGTGCTGGATGTCGATGTGCGAAAGAGTCTGGTCCTGACGGTGGTGAACTGGGTGCCGGTCCCCGAACCGGTCAGCTGTCCCGCGGACGTCTCTCCCGACGGACAGGTCAACATCCAGGATCTGCTCCTGGTCATCGCGTCCTGGGGAGGCAGCGGGGCCGAAGGCGATGTGGATGGAGACGGCGCCGTCGACGTCGCGGATCTGCTGCTGATCATCAGTTCGTGGGGGCTCTGCCTCTGATTCGTGGGTTCGCGGTCATTCCCCGAAAGGGATGGGCCGGTTCACGGATTCACTTTGCAGGGCCATCCCATGTCCGGATTCGCGCAGGATTTGCGCAGAACCCGGTCCGGTAACCCCCACGCATCGTCCATCGATCGAACAGTTGAGTTGCAACCGGTCGTCGTTCGATGTCCCGGGTCGGAGCGTGGATTGAACACGTGCAGGGATCGTCGATTCCCTGGGACTTGAACCAAGGGTGCCGGCTGGAGGGAAACACAGTCCGGCCAAGACAAGGAGATGACCGGTGGACAGCGAAATGATGGTGGAACAGCTCTTTCCGTACCTGATCACAGGCAACCGTGCCTCGGCCCGCGCGACCGCACAGCAGATCATGTCGTCCGGCGTGACGCCCGAGACACTGACGCACGAGGCATACTGGCCTCTGCTCGAGATGATCAACACGCTGTACAGGAACGATCAACTGACCAGTCTCGCGCATCACTATGCGACACGACTGCTTCGAAGCATGGTTGATCAGGCGCAGGCTCTCTACACACAGACCAACCGACGCAACCGCCGCGTGATGCTCTTCTGCGCCGAGACGGAAGCGGACGATCTGGCGGCCCAGATCGTGGCCGATCTCGTCGAAGCCGACGGCTACGAGGTCTTCTTCGGTGGCGGTGGCGTCGCCTGGGACGAAGTGATGCAGGAAGCGACAGAACAGAAGCCCGACGTGCTGCTGCTCTTCTCCTCGTCGGGTCGGGATGCCCCGCACATCCGGGTCCTCATCGACACCATCCGAGAGATCGGGGCCTGCCCGGACATGCAGATCGTGGTCGGGGGTGGAATCTTCAACCGGGCCCAGGGACTGGCCGAGGAGATCGGTGCCGATCTCTGGGCCACCACGCCCACGGAACTGATCACCAAGCTGGATCAGGAGCCGGAACGACGGGCCACGCCCGAGCAGCGCACGGTGGGTCAGCAGCGAGCCAACGCAGCCTGAGCCGCGGCGTACCAGTGGAATCGACACGACACGAGGCCCCGGAAACGGGGCCTCGTTGCATTCGATTCTCAAATGACAAACTTGGAAGGGCGGTTGGAGTTGATTCTGTAGAATGATCGGGACCCGTTCCAATACAGGAATCAGCCCCATGAAGAAGCGATTTCATCCTGCCTCCCGTACCGTCCTGCTCCTCGTCGTGGCCGTGATCGGCTGGGTGATGCCGGGGCTGGTGTCTCCGGCTCAGGCCCAGCGGTTCCCGTTTCTGATCCAGCCGATCAGCATCGAGAATCTCCGGGAGCTGGCACTGGAGCTGGAGCTCTCCCGTGAGCAGCAGGCCCAGATGATGCAGCTCTACAACCGCTACCAGCT
>CAJWBW010000094.1:0-6220 GCA_913020415.1 uncultured Phycisphaerae bacterium
ACCAGCAACCTAGCGGTTAACAGCCGCTCGCTCTACCATTGAGCTACAGGGGATCGACGCAGCAGAATACCGTTTTTCGGTCCTTGAATCCACGGACTCCAGCGAAATCAGCCGTGTTCGCCTCTTCACTCCCCTCCACACCCCTCCAAGGGCCAAGGCTTGCAATTGGCCCCGGCCCGTCTACCATAGGGGGCTTCGCGGACAGAAGTGTCCCCCAGACCCCTTTGAACCGGACGAGACGATCATGAAAGACGGCATCCACCCCGAGTACTATCCCGAAGCCAAGGTCATCTTCCGAGGCGAAGAGGTCATGACCGTCGGGGCCACCGTTCCCGAAATGAACGTCGAAATCTGGTCCGGATCCCATCCCTTCTTCACCGGCAAGTCGTCCTTTGTGGACACCGCCGGACGGGTCGAGAAGTTCCAGAAGAAGTTCCAGGGCGACTACTTCAAGAACAAAAAGAAGTAATCCCCGCACCCCACTGCCACGATCATTCGCACCCCGGCTCCCCCCGGGGTGCTTTCATTCAGCCGAGCATGTCACGTCGACACGTGTCCGTCCACGTTCGTAGACCGGTGGGCACGATGGTGGAAGCCGGTCGGACTTGGTCGAGTCCGAACCGTCGAAGCCTCCATCAGTGTCGGTCCGAATGCCACGACCGTACGCAACCGGCTCGTCGACACCTCACGCAACCGCTGCACCAGACGCCCCAGCAGTCGACATCGATGCGTGCGATCTGGAATCCTGGTGAACCCACATCCCGACGACCATCCGGTTCGATGCACCATATGCCGCGGCGGGCAACTCGATCCCACTGACGCTTCAGTTGCGTCGTACTGCGTCGCAAGCCCCCGCCTCGCTTCAGATCGGCCTGTGCCCCTCCGGAGATGGGCCAGCGCCATGTCCACATGAATCACATTGGAGCAAAAGACCAAAAGTCCATCCGAGGCCATTTAAATGGTGCTTTTGACCGCACTCATGGAGCGCCGACCAAGTTATCCACAACTCTCTCACATCAATCGAAGCAGAAGCCCCCACACTTACCCCCAGCTCACAGCCCTGAAATCGCATTTCAATCTTCTCAAGAATGTAATTAGCCCTCGCATGAGCCCCCTGTTTCCCTGCCCCCCCCATCCCCCATCGAGCCCCCCGACGCCACACGTTGCATGGGCTCCCGACGACGCTCCCTCGGTGCCCCCCGATCCGTCCGAGGTGACATCGGAAACCCAACGGCTTGCTGTGCATCGCATGCATGCATGCGCGTTGCAACAACGCGCGGCACTGCATGATGATGGACTGCATGCCGTGACTTCCTTCACAACGATGTGCACGGTACGGTGCATGCCAACTTCACTGTCCTCGACGGTGTTTCACGATCATCGAGCAACTGCGCATGACCTCTCTTGCCGACAACCTGATCCGCAAACTCCGGGAACTGGACGAACAGTTTTCGGATCTGGAAGCGAAGCTGCTCGATCCGGACGTGCTGATCGACCACCGCCTGGTTCGCAACCTTTCGATTCGCAAGGCAGCCCTGCAACCGATCGTGAACCGCTTCCGGAACTGGAGCCTCTGCGAGACCCGGCGAACGGAAGCAATGCAGGTCATCGACCAGGAGCGTGATCCGGAACTGATCGAACTCGCCCGAGAGGAACTCGAGCTCGCCCGCACCGATGCGGAGCAGCTCGCAGGAGAACTGCGGAATCTTCTGGTGACCGCCGAGGACCGTGCCGTCTCGGCGCTGATCCTCGAAGTCCGCGCCGGCGTCGGAGGCGACGAAGCGGCACTCTGGGCCGGAGATCTCCTGGAGGTCTACCGTCGGTACGCCTCCGACCGTGGCTGGACGTTCAACACGCTGGATCACGCCCCGGGAGACGTCGGGGGCTGCAAGGCATGCATCATCGAGATCGAAGGTGAAGGCGCCTGGTCCAGCCTCTGCTTCGAAGGAGGCACCCATCAGGTCAAGCGGGTTCCGGCCACGGAATCGCAGGGACGGGTGCACACGTCGACCGCGACGGTGGCGGTGCTGCCGCAACCCGAGGAGGTCGAGCTGGATCTGGATCCCAACGACGTCCGGGAGATGATCACCACCTCCACCGGGCCCGGCGGCCAGAACGTGAACAAGGTGGCCACGGCGGTGCACCTGATCCACGAACCCTCGGGGATCGAAGTTCGGATGCAGGACACCAAGAGCCAGGCCCAGAACCGCCAGAAGGCGTGGCAGCTCCTGCGGGCCAGACTGTACGAACGACAGAAGGCCGAGGCGGATGCCGAACGGGCCGAAGCCCGGAACTCCATGATCGGATCCGGGTCCCGGGCCGAGAAGATCAGAACCTACCGGTCGAAGGACAACATCGCGGTCGATCATCGGCTTGGTGAATCGTTCAACCTCGATCGCATCCTGGGCGGTGAACTCCAGCCGCTCGTCGACGCCCTGATGGAGTTGGAAACCACGCGGCGGCTGCAGGCGTTGTGAGCCGAATGCCGATCAGAAGGCAGGAGGACTCCACGTGACCGAATCCACGCCGACGTTCAATCTCGACATGTCTCCACCCCCCCGACGACTGCTCCCCGTGGTGGTCGGCGCGGGACCGCGAAGCGAACTCGCCGATCGTCCCCTCGCGCACGGAATCGTGGATGCGATCCGGAACTCGGACGATCTCCCCCCCGCCGCCGACCTGCACCCACTGATCGTCACCGATCTGTGGTACCTCAACGATCGTGATCTGATGCTGCAACCAACCATCTCCATCGGAGATCCCGAGCAGAACGCCGCCTCGGCGTTCTACGGCGGCCGGCTTCCCACCATGCTCATGGTGGAGGAGCAGTACCGCGTCCTGATGGATCAGGATGCCGGCATCGGCCACGCCTGCCTGTGGGGCACCAGCCACGCGGCCACCATCACGGCGGTCGAAGCGTTCATCGAACGCTGCCTCCCCTCCTTCCTGCAACGAGCCGCGTTGCGGAGCACCGCCGCCGAAGAAGGTTGAGCCGATCGCGGCGATTTTCCGCCCGTAGGCTGGCTCCGGATCCGGTTCGGTATACACTTTCCTCGGCAGCGGACATGCGGAACGGGAACGCGTATTCAACCGGGCGGAGCGTCCTCCCGGAAGTCGCTATCGCCTCTGGAACGATCTCATGCACCGCACCACACGGCAGACCACACCTCATCGCAATGCATTCACGCTGGTCGAACTGCTCGTCGTCATCAGCATCATCGCTGTCCTCGCCGGCATTCTGCTGACCGCCCTGAGCAGCGCGACCGAATCGGCGACCCGCAGCCAGGCGGATGCCACCCTGAGCTCCTTCGCCGCCGCATGCGACTCCTTCGCCCAGGAACACGGCCGCTATCCCGGCGTGATCCCCACCCGCATCCTCGGAGACGGCAGTCAGCTCACCAGCACCCAGAACGCCCTGCTGCACATGATGGGCGGCTATCGCGTGCGGACCTCCGACGAACCGGCATCGAATCCCAACACCGTCGAGTACGACCGCTTCCGGGATGCCGCCCGTGATCCGGTGGAGATCACCCTCCAGGATCCCAGCAACTCCGATCGCGAATGGCAGTTGATCGTCGACCGCACCCGCATCAGCGAAGGGCCGCTGATCGACGGCAAACCCTACCCACCCTACTTCGCTCCCAAGGCGTCCGAGCTCATCAACCGCTGGCTGACGACCTCCGAACCCAACGAAGAAGAGGCAAGGACGCAGGGATACAACCAGCTGCCCGATCTCTACGACCCCTGGGGAAATCCGATCATCTACCTCCGACGCGATCGGAAGGGCGGACCGCTGGTCGGCGACGTGGACACCCGGGGCCAGTTCTCGAACCAGGGCATCGGACTCTACGTCGGGGCAACTGCCCTGGGCACCGACCGTATCCGCCAGAAGCAGTACGAGTTCTCCGACAGCGATGCCATCTCCGGAAGCCGCATTGCCGGTGAAGATGGCGACGGCGATGCGGTCGAGCAGCGACGATGGCTGACCTCAATCGTAGCGCATCCGGCCTTCTACCAGATCGACGACTGGGAGTTCGGAACCGCAAACGGAAGCTTCGTGCTCATCTCCGCCGGACCGGACGGCGTGTTCCTTTCCCATCAGGACGGGCCGATCAACACCAACGGCGGCTACGTACAGGAATGGGATGCCGCCGAGCCCGATCAGATCGAGGAGTTCGATGATCTGATCCGCAGCGGCGGCGGTTGAACCCGAACGACATCGAATGAAACAGGGCCCCCGTCTCGACGGGGGCCCTGTTCGATTTCGGTGGCGGACTGCGTTCAGCCCTTGAGCAGTCCACGGTCGGCCAGGCAGTCCAGCACGGCCTGCACCGACTGCTCGAGCGTCAGCTGATCGGTGCGGATGTGCAGTTCCGGCTTCTCCGGCTCCTCGTAGGGATCATCGATCCCGGTGAAACCCTTGATCTCACCGGCCCGGGCCTTCTTGTACAGCCCCTTGGGATCACGTTCCTCGGCGACGTCGAGCGGGCAGTCCACGTAGCACTCGATGAAGTCGAGTTCCCCGTCGGCGTGCAGCGCCCGAACCTGATCGCGATCCTCGCGGTAGGGACTGATGAAGCTCGAGAGCGTGATCACGCAGCCGTCGGCGAAGAGCTTGCAGACCTCGCCGATGCGGCGGATGTTCTCGGCCCGGTCCTCGGCGGAGAACCCGAGGTTCTTGTTGAGGCCCATGCGGACGTTGTCGCCGTCGAGGCGGTAGGCGACGTGTCCACGCTGGAAGAGCACCTGCTCGAGGGCGACGGCGATGGTGCTCTTGCCGCTGCCCGACAGTCCGGTGAACCAGACCGTCGCGCCCTTCTGCTTGAGAACGTCCTGACGCTCCTGACGAGTGACGGTTCCGTCGTGCCAGGTGATGTTTGTTGCTACCTGTTCAGCCATTGTCGTGGTCTCACTTGCGGTTGGAGGTTTCAGGCGGTGGGCGTAGCGGCTTCGCTCGTGGCCCATTCGATCAGGACGTCAGCCACCTCCGGCCGCGAAAACTCGGCCGGGGGCCGTTCGCCCTGAGCCAGAAGATCGCGAACTTTGGTTCCACTCAGGAAGACCTGATCGTTCTCGAATTTGGGGAAGGTCTTGCTGGACACCATGCCCTGGGCCCGATGGCTCCAGGCGGCGTGCTCGAACTTCAGGGGGGTGACATCGATGTCGCCCTCGTCGTACTCGTCGAAGATGTTCTGGGCGTCGTAGGTGCCGTAGTAGTCACCCACTCCGGCGTGGTCACGCCCCACGATGAAGTGGGTTACACCGTAGTTTTGACGGACCAGTGCGTGCAGCACGGCTTCACGGGGACCGGCGTACCGCATCGCGGCGGGCATCACGGTCAGCATCGTGCGGTCGTCGACGAAGTAGTGCTCGATGATGGTCTCGTAGCAGTTCATGCGGACGTCGGCCGGAATGTCGCCGGGCTTCGTCTCGCCCACCAGCGGGTGGATGAGCAGACCGTCGCAGATCTCCTGAGCGCACTTGCAGAGGTACTCGTGGGCCCGGTGGATCGGGTTGCGGGTCTGGAAGGCGGCGACCGTCTTCCAACCACGCTCACTGAAGGCCGCACGGGTCTGCGCAGGAGCCAGACGGTGATCGGTGAACTGTTCGCCGGGCTCATGCTCGGGCGTGACGGTCAGCACGTGGATGGGACCACCGACGCACCAGTCGCCTTCGTCCATGACGGCCTTCACGCCGGGGTGGGCCTCGTCCTCGGTGCGGAACACGTTGGGAATCTCGAGAGCCTTGTCATGCTCGTAGATCGACTCGATGTCGATGACGGCCAGCAGCGTGCCGTCCCGATGGTGCAGCGCAGCCTGCCCGCCCTCGGACAGGGTTGCCTTCACATCGTCGTCGACGGACAGCGTGATCGGAATCGGCCACGGCGTACCGTCGGACGTCTTCATGGACGTGCAGATCGACCTGAAGTCATCAGGACCGACGAATCCGGTCAACGGACTGAAGGCCCCGATCGCGATCATCTCGAGATCGCAGGCCTGCTTGTCAGAAAGGGTGATCGACGGCATTGATGCCGCTGCCTCGGCCAGGGCCTTGGCTGCATCGCCTTCGACCATTCGATTGACGAGGGTTCCACCATTGGGCTGGATCAGCTCGTTGGACATGTTCATCGCTCCTGAGGTGGCCCTGGGAGTCAGCCAAGGCGAGAAATCGTTCTTTCGGGACCACGGAGAAAGTGCCTGGAGCCCCCTTAAAGGAGGAA
>CAJWBW010000095.1:0-6179 GCA_913020415.1 uncultured Phycisphaerae bacterium
ATGGATGGCCAACCCGTCGTGAACGGGTCACGGTGGTCGGGGGCGGCATCTCCTCAGGACACGTCGCACTGCGTCTGGTGCAAGAAGGACACGATGTCCATCTCGTATCGCGACATGGGATCCGCCAGCACCAGTTCGACAGCGACTCCGGATGGCTGGGCTGGAGGTATTCCGCCACCTTCAGCCGTGAGCGTGATCCCGACCGACGACGGGGAATCGTCACCGAGGCCCGTCACCACGGCTCGGTCCCCCCGGACATGGCCCGTTCGCTCCGGCGGGCAATCAACCGCAGACAGCTCACCTGGCACCAAGGAGAGATCGACCACCTCGTCGAGGGACCGGACGGAATGAAGCTCGTGCTCGACGAAGACACGGCCATCGAAGCCCATCGCGTCCTGCTGGCCACCGGTTTCGATTCCCGCCGGCCGGGCGGCATCATGATCGACAAGCTGATCGAATCGGGATCACTCCCCTGCGCAGAATGCGGCTATCCGATCGTCGACACCGAACTCCGCTGGCACCCCCGCATCTACGTGTCCGGACCGCTGGCGGAACTTGAACTGGGACCGGTCTCCCGCAACATCGCCGGCGCCCGGCGGGCCGGTGACCGGATCATCGATTCCGTCCGATCTCACTCCCATGCGGTTGCATAGCCTCACCATTGAAGCACCCGCACTTGCAGATTGTTTATGATCAGACCATGATTCTCGCCACGACCACCCCCCCTGAAGATCCCGGGTTCCTTCTGATCGTCGTGTGGGCGATGCTGATCGCCCTGGTGGGCGGTGCGGGCGTCTTTGCCCCGTGGCTGGCCGCACGCGGCGGCAACGGACGTGCGATCGCCTACGGCAACAGCTTCGCCGGGGGCGTGCTGCTGGCGGCGGGACTCATCCATCTCCTGGCCGACGCCAGTGACGGCTTTGCCGCGGCCTATCCTGACCTCGACTACCCCACCGCGTACGCCGTGGCGACTCTGTCGTTCATTCTGGTGCTGGGACTCGAACGTGTGATCCCCCGGGCGCTCGAAGCGGGCGACGACCACGCCGACCCGGAATCCGCCGCTCTCCTGGAGGCCGGTGCCAGGAACGGTATTGCACCCTACCTGCTGCTGGTCACCCTCTCGATCCACAGCCTCATCGCCGGCATCACCCTCGGCATCTCCACCGCGGCCGGTGCGACGGTGCTGCTGATCGCCATCCTCGCGCACAAGGGGGCCGCGGGCTTTGCGTTGGGGTCCACCTTCCGGGAAGCCGACATCCCTCCCCGCACCCGCATTCCCGCCCTGCTGGTCTTCGTGGGCAGTACGCCGCTGGGCGTGGTCCTGGGCGGCGTTGCGATCGACCTCTTCGGCGGTGGTGGCGGAGCCGCCGAAGCCTGGTTCAAGGCCGTCGCGGCCGGCACGTTCCTCTACATCGCGACGCTGGACATCGTCCGGGAGGAGTTCTTCCCGGGCGGCAGCAATCGTGGACGTCGCCTGGTGTGGGCCACGCTCGGGGCCGGGGTGATGGCACTGGTGGCCGTCTGGGTCTGAATCCCCTGCTCGAACCGGCATGGTGATCACCACTCCGCGGTCGACCGTTTCGGATGGATTCGGACTGCCATTGCTGCTACGATTTTCAAGTCGATTCGGGCCTCGTCTCCTCCCCCCGGCCCCTCAGGCCACCGTCACCAGGAACCGGATTCCGATCATGTCCGAGCTCGTCAGGACCTTCAAAGACATCGTCGGTGACTCCAACGTCCTCACCAAGGAGATGGACACCGCGTACTACCGCTCCGGATTCCGCTACGGATTCGGAGGCGCGACCGCCGTGATCTTTCCCTCCTCCCTGGTGGAGCTGTGGAAGGTCCTTCAGGCCGCGGTGGACGCCGACTGCGCCATCATCATGCAGGCCACGAAGACCGGACTGACCGGCGGATCCTCACCGAGCGGCTTCGACTACGACCGCGAGGTCGTCATCGTCAACACCGGCCGGCTCCGCGGCCTCCGCCTCCTTCGGGACGGCACCCAGGCCCTGGCCTTTCCCGGCACCACCCTCTTCGAACTGGGACAGGAGCTGAAGAAGATCGATCGGGTCCCCCACTCGGTCCTCGGCTCGACCACCATCGGTGCCACCGTGATCGGCGGGGTGGCCAACAATGCCGGCGGAGCACTCTGCAAACGAGGCTCGTCGTACACCGAATTCGCGCTGTACGCCCGGGTCAACGAGGAAGGCACGCTCGAACTGATCGACCATCTGGGCATCCGGAACCTCGGCGAGACGCCCGAGGAGATCCTCACCCGGCTTGAGAACGGCGATTTCACCGATGCGGATCTGATCGACGACGGACGGGCCGCCTCCGACACCGACTACGTCAACCGCATCCGGGACCTCGACGCCACCGTGCCCAACCGCTACAACGCCGATCCCAAGCGGCTCTACGAGGTCAGCGGCAGCGCCGGCAAGGTGGCCTGCTTCGCGGTGCGGGTGGACACCTTCGCGGTCCCCAAGAGCAAGCAGGTCTTCATTCTCGGCACCAACGACCCCGATCACTTCGTCACCATGCGTCGGCACATTCTCGGGACCTTCGAACATCTTCCCGAGATGGGCGAGTACATGAACCGGGCGACCTTCACCGCCGCGGAGAAGTACGCCAAGGATGTCGCGCTGGCCATCAAGTACCTCGGCACCGACCGGCTGCCCCGTGCCTACGCCCTCAAGGCGAAGGCCGAGTACCTCCTGAACAAGATCCCCTTCCTGCCCAAGTACCTCCCCGACATCTTCCTGTACTACGTCAGCAAACTGTTCCCGCAGCACCTTCCCCAGCGGCTTCGGCAGTACCGTGACGACTACGAGCACCTGCTGATCCTGGTCACCGCCGACGAGGCCATCGAGGAGGCCCGACGGTATCTCGAGGACGACTGGGGCCGGACGGAGGGCGTCGGATTCTTCGAATGCTCCGAACGTGAACAGGAGGCGGCCCTCCTCCATCGCTTCAGTGCGGCGGGAGCGGGCATCCGGTACCAGAACCTGCACCAGCGGACCACGCAGGAAGTGCTGGCCCTCGACATCGCCCTGCTGAGCAACGATCCCGAGTGGGTCGAGGAGTTGCCCGAGGAGATCACGAAGGACATGGTGCTCGACCTGTCCTACGGGCACTACATGTGCCATGTGTTCCACAACATCTACGTCTACCGCAAGGAAGCCGATCTCGAACGGATCAAGACGCTGATGCTCGAACGCCTCGAGGCCCGGGGAGCGAAGTTTCCCGCCGAACACAACGTCGGCCATCTCTACGAGGCCGAGCCGGTCGTCAAGGACTTCCATCGCCAGCTCGATCCGACCAACACCTTCAATCCGGGAATCGGAAAGACCAGCAAGCGTCGACGCTGAATCGGTTCGGCGACCGGAGGCCGGAATGGGTCAGCCGTTCCCATCCGTGTCCAGCAGATGCTCCGCGCCGAGAGACCGGAAGGCCGACACCAGGCTGGCGTCCTGCATGGCCCGGTACGCCTGGTCGGTGTCGATGATGGGGCGACCGATGACGGCCTCCATCTGCTCACGGGTGTAGGTGGGCCGCTCCTGAGCCGTGGATTCCGTGCCGTACTGATCGAGGTTGCTGGCGAAGATGCCCGCCGCGGAGAACGGCAGGAA
Source organism: uncultured Phycisphaerae bacterium (assembly GCA_913020415.1). Classification (GTDB taxonomy): domain Bacteria; phylum Planctomycetota; class Phycisphaerae; order Phycisphaerales; family SM1A02; genus UBA854. Next base: position 3,633 of record CAJWBW010000095.1, read on the forward strand.
GTCCTCGTAGCGAAGACCACGCCGGCGAAGCACACCATCCCGCATCAACTGCATGACATCCGTACTCTCGACGCCAGCGTTGCCGGAACACGCCTCGGCGGTCGGCTCGTAGGTGGCGTAGACCAGCCCCCGCTCGAGCAGTTCCGGCAGGGTGGCGGGAAAGGAGGCGAACGGATCCGGCGTCTCCGGAGAGGCCGTCTGGTCCGCGAGGCACTCGTCGTAGAGGGTTCGTCCGGCCGGAGTGGTGGCGTAGAACCGCTGCTCGATCTCACCGAAGCGGGCGGTGTGTGCGGTGTCGAAGGGAGGATCCTCGTCGACGAACCGGATGGGTTCGGTGAGCGCCCGGTAGGCGTCCTGTCGCAGCAGGATCTGTACCCCGGGGTCGGGGCCTTCCGTCTTGTCCTTGTAGCCGTTGTGCGGAAGTGCGGCGAGATCCAGCTCCGGGATGTCGAGGGCATCCGCCAACTGCGAGACCAGTTCCGCACGGCGATGATCGGAGACGGGCCGACGAACGTAGGCGTCGACCTCGTCGTGCCCGAGATGCCGGAAGTGCAGCAGCAGCCAGTCGGCGTCGACCATGCCGTCGAGGAAGGCCAGCGTCCGGTCCGCCCGGTCGACGAACTCCCCGCGGTCGAGCAGGCCCAGACGCCATTTCATGGCATCGGAATAGAGATCGATGCAGAGGGTATTGGGCGTCAGATGGTTCAGATGGTGCGACGAGAAGCAGGCGATGTCCGCGGCGATCTTGAAACCGGCTCCGCAGAGATCGTCGTAGAGGGCCCGGTCCCTGGCCTCGCCCGTCCACTTGAAGATGCGTTCGGTGCCCTCCTCGACGAGGGCCCGGGCGTCGGCCTCGTCGAGACCGCCCTGGGCTTCGCACCGCTCGACCAGGGTGCGGGCCCGCTCCGAGAACACGTTCCGCGTCGCGAGCAGTCCCTCCACCCGGCGGGCCGTCTCGTCGTCGAAGTAGTCGGTCCGCAGCAGGGATGAGAAGACCCGGTTCTCGGGGTCCACGGCCGATCGGAAGGCCGTGGCGATCACCGGCTGGCTCTTGGCCCCGATGCTCGTCATGTCGTAGAAGTTGTGGGGCTCCATGCCGAAGCACGCGAAGTACCGGGTGATCCAGCGGAACTCGTCCTCGCGGCCGATCCGGATGGCACCATGTCGCTCACGCGAGGTCGCCCGCAGTTGCTCGTCGCTGACCGAGAACCCCTCGAAGCCAGCGGCGAGAAACTCGATCAGGAAGCGATTGCACCGGTGGTTCACCTCCAGCGACTTGTCGTACAGGGGCACCTCGGAACCGAACATGCGACTCAGCTCTGCGAAGAGCGAGTGCTGCATGGTGATCGGATCGACGAAGTGGTTGGTCATGATGGGTCCTGCTGGTCCGAATCTCCGGAACCGTTAAAAGTATACGCCCTTCGAATCCGTTCGGTTCACGATTGTCCCTGCATGGTACGACGGGCCGATTCCCCGAATGCGGCCCGTGCACTTCAGTCCGCACCCGGTCGGACGCGCAGTGCCCGGCGGATCATGCGCCCGAAGGAGGGCCAGAAGCAGCGTTGAGCAAGGGTCCAGATGCCGCCGAACCAGCTGCGAACGTAGGATTCGACCCTGACGTCCACGCGACACCGGTGTTCATCCTCTCCCACGACCCGGATACGAAGCAGCGAAGGACGAATCAGCCGAAAGGCCACTGCGTAGGCCCCGTACGCATATTCGAGATCCCGTACCGCCTCCGATTCGCCGACTTCGACCCGGGTGATGACCCCACAGAAGTTCATGAACGGCCCGTGGTGGGCGTTGAGTGTGCCCACATCGAATCCTCGGGCCACCGGTCCGTCCTCCGTGGGGGTATCGAGGAACTCCACCCTGAAGGGCCAGAACTGCCCCTTCACGAACGTATCCGGCTCCAGAAGCCAGGACCACACCGTCTTCCATGGTCGATCGATCGTGCATGAGTAGTCGAAGACGTGGTCGTTGAATCCGGATGGCCGGACCTGCGTGGGGATCGACATGGGATGACTCGTCTGGGACAGGCGTTGAGGAGGGTGGTGCCGACTCGCAGTGTATAGGCATTCACGAAATCGCTTTGGTCTCACCCCGGCGTGCAGACGGGATCCGGAACCCCACAACACAGGGAGCCCCGCCGAAGCGGGGCTCCCAGATGCTTCAACTTCGACGAATGTCGATCAGGCCGGCAGCAGCCGGGCTGCTCGACGCGTGGCCTTCCACAGTGCGACTCCGGCTGCCGTGACGGCTCCGGCCAGCACCATGAGGCCCACGGGGATGGTGAACCCCGCCGTTGCTACGGTGGCGCACTCCATGCACACCGTGGTGGCGTCGATGGTCAGCTGGTTGGTCGAACTACAAAGAGGGCAACAAGACATCTGATTTTCTCCTGAGATTGAAAGTGAAATCGTTGATTCAAGAATACGAAACATCAGCGGGTCAGTGATCGCACTCACCCCAGGCGTCGATGACGACGAGCAGGTCCATGACGTTGACCGTTCCGTCCTCGTTGACGTCGGACGGGCCGCCCGAGGC
>CAJWBW010000096.1:0-6170 GCA_913020415.1 uncultured Phycisphaerae bacterium
AAGCAGAAGCAGATGGCCCAGGAGGCGTTCGATCGCTGGTGGGGTCCGTCCATCATGTTCTTCGGCCCCCCCGACAAGCCGGGGTGCGAGGACATGCCTCCGATGCGATGGCGCATGAAGACCGAGACCAACGATTCCCTGCGACGCCGGTTCGTGAATCGCTTCGCGCCCGCGGCCCGGGACCTGGGCCTGGTCATCCACGTCTGCGAGAAGAACGAAGAGGGGTTCGTGACCGACAAGCGGATCGACGAACTCTGCACGCCGGACGAGGACGGAAACTGGGGCTTCACCACCCCCAACTGGGACGAGTTCTACAAGGTGATCCGTGGCAACGGCCCCTGCAACTCGCACCGGGTTGCGCTTCGCCGCTTCTCCTACGAGCAGGGAGCGTGGGTCCGGCGGGCGATCGCCGGCGGCGAGCAGTCGATTCCACCCGCCGCCTGACCGACGATGTCCAAGATCCGTCAACGCGACTTCGACTTCGCCGACGAGCTGCCCCCGCACGCCGACGGCGTAGTCCGGTCGTTCGTGGTCTACACCGCGCGAAAGGACGACGTGCCCTACCGGTACGCCGGGTACCTCAACGCCCCGGACATCGATCTGGCCGTATCGCTCGCCTGTGAACACTACGGGCAGGACGAAGTCTGTTCGGGGATCTGGGTGCACGACGTCCAGGAGATCACCGAGACGGCGTGCGCGATGGAAAAGATGCAGCCGCAGACCGGCGACGACACCCCCGACTCCGACGACGATCCGGAGTGGGTGGTGTTCGGACAGAAACGACGCGGTGACATCCACGTCGAACTGGCGGCACTCCGTGCGTCGAATGCCGACGCTGCCCTCGCCCGGGCCGTGGCCCGCCACGGTGGCGGCATGGTGCAGGTCCGCGTCGTTCCCCGATCCGCCATCCACGCCACGGCCCCCGGCCAGCTGATCTGGCGCACCCACGACCAGACCTACCGGATGGCCCGGGGGTATACGAAACTGGTACGGACGAAGTGGGAGGCGGTGCGGAACGCCGAGGACATCGACGAGTACCGCAAGGACGACATCAAGGATCATTTCTAGGATCGAATGCCCGATGACCGCCATGCAGGACATGCTGAACGATCCCGTCGCCAACTTTGCGCTGTCGATCGCCGACGACCTGCTCATGCTCGGTCACGTCCAGGGCGACTGGACCGGCCTCGGACCGATCCTCGAGGAGGACATCGCATCCTCCTCCATGTCCCAGGACGATCTCAGCCATTCCCTGATGCTGTACGAATACCTCGGCGATCGCTTCGGTCTGGACCCCGACGTGATCGCCTTCGAACGGGGCCCGGACGACTACCGCTGCTGCGATCTGGTCACCGTCCCCGACGAGTTCGACTGGGCCGTCGCCCTGGTCCGACGCTGGTTCGTGGCCCACTGGGCGGTCCCGGCATTGGAACGGCTCGGAACGATCGGTGACGACGAGTTGAAGGAGCGATGCCGTCGACTGCGTTCCGAACAGGGCATCCATCTGTCCTACCTCGACGACTGGATGCGTCGGCTCGGCGCCGGCAACGGCCGCGACCGCGTCCAGGCCGCGATGGAGGAACTGGCCTCCCACGCCCGGATGCTCTTCGAACTGCCCACCGGCCTCGAGGTCGAAGGCCATCGAAGCCAACGCGACACGATCTTCGACGCATGGTCGGCCGCCACCGCGGCAGTGCTTGCCGAAGCCGGGTTCACCGTGGACCTCGCGCTGCCGGCCGAGGAGCTCATCGGAGGCCGGCGCGGCCGGCACGCGAAGCACTTCGTCGAACAGCACACCGAGATGAACGAGGTCCGCTGCCAGGATCCGGGCGCCTCATGGTGAACCAGCCGGACATGCTCGCGTCGATCGACGCCACGCTGGCGGAGATTCCGGACCCGGAACTTCCGTGCAGCATCATCGACCTCGGACTGGTTGAACAGGTGGACATCGACGCGGACGGCCATGTCCACATCGTCCTGCTTCCCACCTTCACCGGTTGCCCGGCCCTGGACATGATCGCCGACAACGTCACCCGGGAAGTCGGCGCGATCGACGGAGTCTCCTCCTGCAGAGTCCAGTGGGTCTTCACGCCGCCGTGGTCACCCGATCGAATCAGTGACCGCGGGCGAGCATCGCTGAAGGAGCACGGCGTCACCGTCCCCACCTGCGGCGGACCGGCCAGGCAGGAGGAGGTCCCCCTGCGGACCTCGGCCGTGCCCTGCCCGTGGTGCGGTTCACGCGAAACCCGCCTGGACAGCCCCTTCGGGCCGACCCGCTGCCGCAGCATCCACTACTGCGACGCCTGCCGGAACACCTTCGAGGACATGAAGCAGCTGCCCTCGGACCCGGCCTGAGGTCTGGTACCATGGTTCCTCGCGATGCCCCACGAGACCACTGAATCCACCCCGCCGCAACACCGCGCCGGCGACTCGATCATCGAAGTCCAGTCAACGAGGACCCGCAGCGTCATGGACACCACTCCGATCGATCTGGGACACATCGAGGTGCTCCAGATCCTCGACGAGCATGCGCAGCTCGACGAGGCGCTCGACCCCGGCTACGCCCCGGAGCAGCTGCTGCGAATGCACCGTGGCCTGGTGCTGACCAGAGCCTTCGACCAGCGGATGCTCACCATGCAGCGGCAGGGTGAGATGGGTACCTTCGCACCGAATCTGGGCCAGGAGGCCTGCCAGCTCGGACAGGTCATTCCCCTCACCAAGGACGACTGGTACAGCCCGTCCTACCGGTCCTTCGGCGCGCAGATCTGGCGGGGCTGGTCCATGGAGCGGCTGTTCAAACTGTGGTCCGGCTACCACGAGGGATTCCCGCCTCCGCCGGATGTGAACGATCTGCCGTTTTCGATCGTGATCGGTTCGCACGTGCTTCCGGCCGTGGGCGTCGCCATGGGAATGCGCTATCGGAACGAACCCCACTGCATGGTCGTCAACTACGGCGACGGCGCGAGTTCGCAGGGCGCCGTCTCGGAGGCGATGAACTTCGCCGCGGTCAACAAGGCCCCCGTCGTCTTCGTCTGCGAGAACAACGGCTGGGCCATCTCCACGCCCCTCGGGAAGCAGTCCGCCACCTCGAACCTCGCGGTGCGCGGGATCGGCTTCGGCGTGCCGACCATCCGAGTGGACGGCAACGACATCCTGGCCATGACGACCACCGTCGAGCAGGCTGCGAACCGGGCCCGCAACGGAGAGGGACCGACGCTCATCGAGGCCATCACCTACCGCATGAGCCTGCACACCACCGCCGACGATCCGACCGTCTACCGGTCTCAGGAACTCGTCGACCCGTGGGAGGCCCGCTGTCCGATCGTACGCTTCGAGACCTACCTGCAGCGCAAGGGGCTTCTCGACACCGAGGGCGCCGAACGGGTCCGTGCGGAATGCGACGCGGAGGTCATCGCCGCCCGCGACCGGTTCCGCACCGACGCGGTCGCCCGTCCCCGCGAGATCTTCGATCACATCTACGGCGAACTGCCCGCGGAGCTCGAAGCCCAGAAGCAGGCCTACCTCGACCGGCTCGATCGCAAGGGGGTGGAGTGATGCCCCAGCGCACGATGGTCGAAGCCCTGAATCTCGCCCTCGACGAATCCATGGATCGTGACGATGCCGTCTGCATCATGGGCGAGGACGTCGGCATCAACGGCGGCGTCTTCCGCGTCACCAAGGGGCTGCACGAGAAGTACGGCGAACGACGCGTGATGGACACGCCGCTGGCCGAGTGCGGCATCATCGGCACCGCGGTCGGCATGGCCATCAACGGCCTCAAGCCGGTGACCGAGATCCAGTTCTCCGGCTTCACGATGCAGGCCTTCGACCAGATCGAACAGAACATGGCCCGCATGCGCAACCGCACCCTGGGACGCTTCCCGATCAAGATGGTGATGCGGGCCCCCTTCGGCGGCGGCATCCGCGCCGTCGAGCACCACAGCGAATCACGCGAGGCCTACTGGGCCCACACCCCCGGTCTGAAGGTGGTGATCCCCTCGGGTCCCCGCAACGCCCGCGCCCTGCTGGCCGCTTCCATCGAGGATCCGGATCCGGTGGTCTTCTACGAACCCAAGGCCGTCTACCGGGCCTTCCGCGAGGAGGTCCCGGACGAGTACGAGACCATGCCGCTGGGCAAGGCCCAGGTCGTTCGTCCCGGCGAAGACATCACGGTGATCTCCTACGGAGCCATGATGCGGGTCTGCACCGAAGCCGTCGACGATCTGGTCGACATCCACGGCGTGGACGTCGAGCTGATCGATCTGCTGACGGTGTCGCCGATGGACACCGAGACGATCGCCGAGTCGGTCGCCAAGACCGGACGCTGCGTCATCGTCCACGAAGGGCACCAGACCTGCGGCATCGCGGCCGAGGTCATCGCCCGCATCAACGAGCACGCGTTCGAATACCTGTGCGCGCCCATCCGGCGCATCACCTGCCCCGATCTCCCCTTCCCCTACTTCCAGGTCGAGAAGCACTTCCTGCCCGACGCCGACGACGTGATCGCCGCCGTGCAGGAGACCGTCGCCTGGGAATGAGCACCGTCATGGCCGTCGAGTTCAAACTTCCCGATCTCGGTGAGGGCGTCCACGAGGGCCAGGTGGTCAAGCTGCACGTGCGTGCGGGCGAGACCATCCAGGAGGATGCGCCGCTGATGGAGGTGGAGACGGACAAGGCGGCGGTGGAGATCCCTTCGCCCGTCACCGGCACCGTCACGTGCTGCCATGTCGACGAACAGCAGCTCGTGCACGTCGGCGACGTCATGTACACCTTCGAGACCGGCACGCCCGCAGAGGCTTCGGCGACGCCCGCACCGGCCGCACCGGCGGCACCGGCGTCGCCCGCGGTGCCGACTTCGACTCCCGCCCGCAGAAGCGGCCGCCGCACACCCGCATCACCGTCCGTACGCCGACTCGCGCGCGAGCGCGGCCTCGATCTTTCGACGATCCATGGCTCGGGCCCCGGAGGACGGGTGACACGGTCCGACGTCGAGGCGGCATCGACCGGCGGCGCTGCCCCGGTCGCACCCGCAGCACCGATATCGGCCCCGGCCGCGGCCCCCGCTCCCGCGCCGGCTCCGGTCGTGGACGCCACCCCCGTGGCCCCGCTGGCCCCCCGCGTCCCGACGGGGTCCCCCCTGGCGATCGACGGCGTCGAGGACAGCGACGACTACGGACCGATCGTGCGTCAGCCGCTGTCGCAGGCCCGCAAGACGATCTCGAACGTGATGAGCACCGCGTGGATGACCATTCCCCACGTCACCGACTGCAACGACGCGGACATCAGCGAACTCGAGCGGATGCGCAAGGAGTTCAACGACCCCGATCATCCGGACCGGCGGCTGACCGTGCTGGCCTTCGTGGTCCGCGCGGTGTGTCGCGCCCTCGATGCGGTGCCGATTCTCAACGCCACCCTCGACGAGCAGACCGGCGACGTGATCTACCGGCGCTACGTGAACATCGGCATCGGCGTGGAGACCGAACGCGGCCTGGTCGCACCCGTCATCCGCGACGCCGACCGGATGACCGTCGGGCAGATCGCCGACGCGCTGGAGATCATCGCCAGCAACGCCCGCAGCGCGAGCTTCGGCGTCAACGACACCCGCGGCGGCACGTACACCATCTCCAATGCCGGCGCGATGGGACCGACCCGGTACTCGACGCCCATCATCCAGCCCGGCCAGGTCGGCTGCCTCGCCCTCGGCCGCGCCCGCAAGATGCCGTGGGTCGTGGACGACGAGATCGTGCCGCGACTGATCCTGCCGCTGAGCCATTCGATGGATCACCGTCTGGTCGACGGCGGGCGCGAGATCCCGTTCATCGGGCACCTCATCGAGGACCTGCAGAACCCGATGCGGTTCATGGTCTGAACCCCGAACTCAGAATTGCTGCCGCTCGTCGCGGCTGGAGGGGGCTTCGGCCTCCACAGCAGTGCCCAGAGAAATCCGCTACCGTGCATGGTCGACGCCTACGGGAAGGAGAACCACCCCATGCGTACCGCTCTGCCGTCCACGATCCTGGCCGCCGCCTGCCTCGCTCCGGCGACCGCCCAGACCACCCCGATCATCCCCGTCCAGCCCCTCGTGGCCGCACAGGCATCGGCCGAACCGGCCAAGACCCTGGCCGTCGGCGACAAGGCCCCCGCCATCAAGGTCGGCACCTGGGTCAAGG
>CAJWBW010000097.1:0-6032 GCA_913020415.1 uncultured Phycisphaerae bacterium
TTGTCCTTGTAGTTGACGTCGATCTTCTTCTCGCTGATCCGCTTCATCAGTTCATCCGTGCGTCCCTGCTTCACCAGGATCTTCACGGAGGTGGTGTCGGCCTTGGGCGCCTGCGGAGTGTTGGGGCTCTTGGCGCTGCTCGGTGCGTTGCCCTTCTGCCCCGACTCGCGGATGCGACGGTTGATCTCGGCCCGCTGTTCGGGATTGAGCTTGACCAGGAAGTAGTGCTGGTTGCACTTGGGGTGATCGAAGTAGAAGGTCACCTTGGCGTTCTTGGCATCGGTCCAGAACTTGTCCCAGTTCAGTTCCACCTCGTGTCGGGCGGCGGCTTCCGTGGGCATGGTGGTGAGAATCTGGGGCTGTACGTTGACGATGTTGAACGGCTGGCCGTCAATGGACTCCAGGACGATCTTGCCGTCCGGGTTGTCATCCTGCCCGAGTCGATCGGGGGTCATCTTCACGTAGGCGATTGACGTGCCCTCGACGGGCACCTTCAGCTGCGGATAGCCCTCGATCGTGAAGGTCACCGTCTTCTTCAGGACTCGGGCCGTGGGGCCGCCCCGCAGTCGGATGGTGACCTCGGTGCTTTCACCGGGATCAAGCACGGTGTTGCGACGAAAATCGGACGTGGTGCATCCGCACGATGCCTTGGCGGAGATGATGGTGACGGTTTCGTCTCCGGTGTTGGTGAGGGTGATGGTGCCGGGCATGGTTTCACTGGTGGAGAACTCACCCAACGCAAGGACCTCGGGAGACGCCTTGATCACCTGCTCGACGTCCGCGGATGGAGCCACCGGAAGGGCCGACGGCCTGGCCGGGGACACTGGAGACTGGGCCATGGCGGGGAATGCCGCCAGAAGACCTGCAACGGCTGCCAGATATGCGGTGTTCAAACGAAATCTCATTGGTCAATCCTCTGAATGGTCGTAAGCATGCTGGAAACGGCGTTCCGCGGCCGCGGGTGAATCATGGTAACTCCAAAAATGGCATCATGCCCCGTCTCATGCAGAATCAAACGCTCGATCCGTTTGCCCTATTGCCGCTCCCGCCCATGTGACGCGGGTTTCATATCGGGATTTCTGGCTATGCTGCTGCACCTGCTGTACGACCCCATCGAACCGGGGTTCAGCCCAACCCGAATCCCCCCCCCATGACCAACCGCCCAGAACACATCGACAAGCCTCATCTCCGGCGAATACAGCCTCTGCCGGTCCACAATGACCAGAACCAGCAGGCGGTGGCCCTGCGGGATCCGCTCATGCTGTGCGAACAGACCATGGTGGTCCCTCCTCAGGTGATGGTCGCCTTGCAGCAGTGCAACGGCCAGCATTCGCTTGATGACATCGCCGGGGCCGTCAAGCAGGACCCGGCCATTGTGCAGCAGCTGGTCGAGAAGCTTGATGAGTTCGGACTCGTCTGGGGACCCCGCTTCGAAGAACTCGAGGCGGAGAAGCAGAGGGCGTTGCAGGCCGAAGGAGCCTATCCGGTCCGGGCCACCGAAGGGCTGCGTCAGGATGGGGACGATGGACGGGCCATGATCACCTCGTGGCTCGATCAGGAAGAGGACCCCGAAGTCGGGTTCACCCCCCGCGGCCTGTTTGCGCCGCACATGGACTACGTGCGGACGTGGCCGATCTTCGCGGGATGCTGGCAGGCTCTGCGGTCGATGACGCCCCCCGATCGGGTGGTCGTCCTGAGTACGAACCATTACGGAATCGGAGACGGAGTGGTCTGCACCCGACTCGGATTCGAAACCCCGATGGGACGGATGGAAAGTGACGACACGCTGCTGGATCCGTTGCTGTCGGCGGTCGGTGACCAGGTGCTGGTGGACGAGTTGGATCACATCGCCAGCACGGGAATCGAAATGCAACTGCCGTGGATCCAGGCCTGCTGGGGAAACGTGCCGGTCGTGGGGATCCTGGTTCCGGACCCCGCCCAGTCGCTCCTCGAGGACGACCACGAACGTATCGGCCGAACCGACTTCAATCAGCAGCTTCGAGCCTGCGTCGAACAGGTTGGCGGCACAACGTTCTTCGTCGGAGCCGGTGATCTGAGCCATGTGGGTCCGCAGTTCGGCGAACCACGACCCGTTGATGATCAGCGATGCGGCGACGTGGAACAGCAGGACCGCGACCTGCTCGGCCACATCGTCGACGGCGATCTCGAAGCATTCACCTCGGCGCTCCAGTGGAGCAAGAACCCGACTCGCTGGGCGAGTGCGGGGGTCTTCGCCTCCCTGCTGGAAGTGCTGCAACCGGACGAGGTCGAGCTCATCGACTACCGCCAGAACGTCAACGAACAGAACACCTCGCTGGTGTCCTTCTGCGGGCTTCTGATGGCATGATCGCCGTGGTCCAGCGAGTCGACCGGGCTTCCGTGCGGGTGGAGGACCCTCCGTACGAAGCGGAGATCCGGTCGGGCCTGCTGGTCCTGCTGGGTGTCGAGGAAGGGGACTCGGAGGCCGAAGCCGACTGGATGGCCGGACGGATCGCCAGGCTCCGGATCTTTCGGGATGAGGATGGGCGAATGAACCGCTCCGTGCTCGAGGTCGGAGGCGAGGTGCTCGTGGTCAGCCAGTTCACCCTGGCCGCCGACACCGCACGCGGCAACCGGCCGAGTTTCGTGCGGGCCGCGCCGCCCGAACTCGCCGAATCCCTCTACGAACGGGTGATGAACATCCTTCGTGAGGTTCATGCCGTCCGGGTCGGCAGCGGGCGGTTCGGCGCAATGATGGCGGTCTCCCTGGTCAACGACGGACCGGTGACGATCATCCTCAAAAGCAGTGATTCGGAATGCTGATCAGTCTTCCGAGGAGGCGGAGTCTTCATCGACACCGGACTGGAAGATCGACTGCGTACGAAGCACCAGGCCACAGTCGCTGCGGAGGTGGTAGCCCTGCACGTGCACCTCGTCGGTGTACCGCTGCATCTCCACCAACGACAGATTCGGCTGTGCGGTCTCATCCTTCCAGAGTCCCAGCAGACAGTCGCTCTCCTCACCGTGCTTGAGCATCTCGTTGTAGGTGCCGAGGTAGAGATGATCCGAAAGCGTCTCGGTCTGGATCGAGGTCATGAAGGTGATCCGGTCACCGAAGGTCGCTTCGTGATCCTTTTCGCCCGCGCAGGGCATCGTGGTGACGAGTCCTCGTTCGGGAAGTCCGGTCAGCGACGGGGTCACGACCTCGACCAGACAGATGCCTTCATGCTCGAAGAGACAGACATGGCCGCCGTTGAACTGCCAGGCCTCGAACTCGTAGCCGCAATGCTCGATGCGCCGACGGTTCTCGATATCGAAGAACTCGGGGTGAACACCGTTGCGGTACAGCAACATGTGGTAGGTCTGGAGACTGGAAGTACGGGGTACGAAGCTCATGGTGAATACTCGGTAGGTGGTGGTGGTGGTGTCGGTTGAAGAATTTTTTAGGTGAGCTTCTCCCCTCTCCTCTTGCTTCTTCCCAAAGCAGATAGGCATTGTTGCAACATGCCCCTTGAAGGCAACAAAAATATGGTAAGAATGTTGATTCACGAACCTGAAAATGCCGTTTTTCTGGACGCCAAATCAATCGGAACCACCATGCCATCCCAAGGTGATGCCCAGCAACGAGTTGCCCTTCAGCACCTGGAGACCGAGCGTCTGCTTGGCGTGGATTTCATCCCCGTACGCCCTGTCGCAGGGGCCCCGCCTGAGGCCCCTGAAACACCTGAAATGGCCTCCTCCTGCGCCCTTGAGGACCTGAAGGCACGGGTCGAATCCGACTTTCCATTCTGCAGTTCGCTCTCCGGAGCCTCCCGCCCGGTGTTCGGCGAAGGTCCCCGGGATGCCCGGCTCGTGTTCGTCGGCGAAGCACCTGGAGCCCAGGAGGATGAAACCGGACGCCCCTTCGTCGGTGCAGCCGGACAGAAGCTTGATCAGATCATCGGGGCCATGGGTCTCGATCGCGAGTCGGTCTTCATCACCAACATCCTCAAGGCCAGACCGCCGGAGAATCGGACGCCAACCGTCGATGAAATAGAGTGTTGCGCCCCGTACCTGCGCGAACAGCTCCGCATCATCAGGCCCGAGGTCATCATCACGCTTGGCGGACCGGCCACAAAGTTCCTGCTGGCCACCAGCGAGGGGATCACCCGCCTTCGTGGGCGGTGGGGCGCCTGGGAGGACGATGCACTGCGCATACCGGTGATGCCGACCTTCCACCCCGCCTACCTGCTTCGCAACTACACCAACGACACGCGAAAGCAGATGTGGAGTGACGTTCAAAAGGTAGTTGAACTACTCGGGCTTCCCAAAAAGTAAAAATAGGCGAGATGCAATGCAACCGCCCTGACCAGGACATCGAATATGTCCCTGGAGACGATTGTCTCCCCAATCAAGCCCCCCCCCACAAGGAGCCCGGTTCGTTGTACGTCAACGACGGGCTCTTTCTTCGTAGAGGCAATGACTGCACACCGGAGCGTGCTCAGTTGGATTCTTCGGTCGCCTCGACCCCCGAGGGCTCCTGAGCCAATGTCCCCGGAATCAGACCCGGCCACCAGATCATTCGTTCATCCTGCCCATCGCAGGCATGACGCATGAGGAGATAGATCCGGGTGCTCGCAGCAAACAGGTAGGAGAAGATCCAGCCGACCACGACGTACTGAACGATCATCATCCACCAACCGACGATGGTGCCGCTCCATCCCACGTACCAGATGCTGTCGGCGACGCGCCCTTCGCCCGTGGCCGAACCGAGAATCCCGGTGAGTCGCCCCGATTGGACGAAGGTGTCGTTCATGGTCCAGGTTCCCACCACGTCCGCGGTCATGTTCACGGTGAACACCGCCACGAGCTGCACGACCAGCCAGCCCAGCACCAGACCGACGACCCCCACGACCACCGATGCAAGCATGTGGAGCGGTCGGTTGAGCACGAATGCGAAGGCACGCTGCATCGCGTCGCCTCCCTCGCAGTTCTCGACCGCCACCGCCGGCAGCAGGAGAATCCACGAGACGACGTAGCCCAGAAGAATGAAGACGAGCAGGAATCCGAGCAGCAGCACGAGGCCGTACACCAACGCGGCCAGCACATTCACCAGCGGGATGCTCATGAACACGAGTCCGATCAGCAGCAGCACTCCACAGACGATCCCCGCCAGCACCACGGGGATGACCAGTGCCATGAACGATCGAAGCCACGTCTCGAGGCCATGCAGCATCGCCTGCCGCATGGTGAGCCGCTCGTTGGCCGCGATCTGACAGGCCTCCATTCTGCACATGGCACCCCCCGTGACCGCCACGACGAGAATGAAGAACAACCCGTAGAGCACGAGGAACCATCCCTGGCCAGCCGACCACAGATGGGCCGGAAGGTGATAGAAGACTCCGAGCAGCGAGGTGTAGACCGCCGCCGGCTTGCACATCACCGCTCCCTCGACCAGCAGTTCGAAGTGCACGTGCAGATAGTGAACCGTCGACTCGAACGCGCCTCGGGGACGAAACGACTCGATGCGACGGATCGTCCGTTCGACCTGAGACCGGTCTTCGGCCGGAACCGTCTTCATCGCCTGCTCGAGCGTGACCAGCACCGAATGGAGTTCCGGCGTCTCGTCGCTCGCACTCTCCTCGCCCCAGCGGCGCTGGGCACGTCGGAGCACACCTTCCTCTTCGAGTCCGAGTTCGGTGCCGTGTACGCCGGCCGTCAGGCCTTCGGGGCTGACGGTCGCCGGCGCGATCCCGTCCCAGATCTGTCCACCCAACATGAGCAGGGTGACCATCAGGAGCGAGAGCACGAGGCGTGAAGGCTGCAGCGACGTGGCGACGGCCTTCAAGATGGATCCGGTACGACTGACGGTGTCCGAGATGGTCATTGATTGGTTCTCCCGAGACCATTCTGACCGCCCGCGGGAGTACGTGTCAATGAAGCAGGACGCAGGCGGACCAAAAACAAAGACCGTCGCACAAAGGCGACGGTCACCTGCAACTCCCCCGGCTGGACTCGAACCAGCAACCTAGCGGTTAACAGCCGCTCGCTCTACCATTGAGCTACAGGGGATC
>CAJWBW010000098.1:0-6029 GCA_913020415.1 uncultured Phycisphaerae bacterium
ACTTCCGATGGTGTAGGTGAGCCCCATCGAATCGGTGACCAGCGGGATGACCTCCTCACCGTTGAAACTGAACTCGATATCGAAATGAGGATGAACCGGAACACTGCCGTCGGTCGTCTCGGCGCAGACGATCCAACGGCCGGGCTGCTCGACGTCGAACTCCACCGAACCGGGGAACTCGACAGGCTGCAGGGCAACGGCGTTGATGGAGATCACCGTGGAGACCACCCCCACGATGGTGGCGGCCAACACCAGCACCAGCGACACGGCGTACCAGGATCTGGATGGAGCATTCGAGTCAGGCATCACCGATGGTCGACTGCAGGGCCTCGATGACCGCTTGCTGCGCCCCGTCGAGACCACCGTCGAAGCGGGCCCCGCTTGCGTGCACGTGGCCACCACCACCCAGCCGACGGCTTGCCGCACTGACATCGAAGAAGGCGCCGCCCGGTTCACGCGGCGGCTTCGATCGGAAGCTGATCTTGGTGGCCCCGGACTCCTCCTCGTACATCAGGATGGATGCCTCGACGGTCGACACCCGCAGGGGCTCGTTCACCAGACCTTCCAACTCCTCACGACCGGTCCCCGCGTCGGCGAAGTCCGCCGAGGTAAGCCGCATCACTGCGCACCGGCCCTCGAGTTCCCAGCGGATGGAGGCCAGCGCCCGCCCCAGCAGCAGCAGCTTGCCGGGCGAAGCATTCTGTTCGAGCAGACGGTGCAGCCGGACGCGATCGACTCCGAGCTGCAGCAGGTCCGACGCCATCGCGTAGGCATCGGCATCGGCATTGGAGTGCTGGAACCAGCCGGTGTCCGTGGCGAGGCCGGCGAAGATCGCCTCCCCCGCTCCGCCCCGTGCACCGTCGATGGTGCATCCCATCGACTTGAGCAGGCGATAGACCATCATGGTGCAGGACGCCGCGGTGGTGTCGATGATCCGCTCCGTCGCGATGTCGTCACCGACCGGATGGTGATCGAGGCCGATGACCCGGTCCGCATCCCGCTGCCGCTTCAACCAGTCCGAGAGCGGCCCCACCTGCGTCCAGGATCCGGTGTCGACCAGCATGACCAGATCCGGATCGACCGCGGGCGGTTCGTCCGACACGACGACGGCTCCCGTCCCGGCCAGTTCGATCAGGGAGCGACCGACCGGACCGACGAGATGAATGTCGATCTGCTTGCCGGATCCGATGCCGCGCTGCAGCGCCAAGGCCGAACCGATGGCATCGCCGTCGGGCTTTCGGTGAGTCACCACCACGATGCGGTCCGCCGCATCGATCCGCTCCGCAAGTCGTTCCATGGTGGACGTGGTTGTGTAGTCGGCCATGCCGTGGACTCTACTCCGGGGCGGTCGGAAGTTCCACGCGACGTCGGGTTTCATCCAGATCCTTCTGCAACTGTTCGAGCAGCGGCTCGATGCCGTCGTAGGTGACCTGGGCCCGAAGCCAGTGTTCGAAGCGGACCGAGACGAACCAGCCGTAGTCGTCGACCGGCCCGTCGTAGTCGAGCAGATGGACTTCGCAGACCCGCGGCGTCTCCTCGAAGGTCGGCTTCGTTCCCACGCTGATGGCGGCGCGGTGGAGCTTCCCCGAAGGATCGCAGGCGGTTCCGGCGTAGATACCATCGGCGGGCAGAAGAAAGGCGCCATGATCGACGTTCGCGGTGGGAATCCCCAGCTCTCGGCCGCGACGATCACCGGATACCACCAGTCCCTCGATCGCGTAGGCACGCTCGAGAAGACATGCCGCCCGTCCCACCAGACCATCGTGGATCAGGGAACGGATCAATCCGCTGTGGACCGCCACCTGCTTTCCCTCGAACGGAGCGTGCACTTCCGGAACTTCGATCACGCGGAACCCGCGGGACGCCCCAAGCTCGCGCAGCAGCGTGAGGTCGCCGGCACGATCACGTCCGAACCGGAAGTCGGCGCCTTCGACAATGCGGGACGGATGGAACCGGTCGACCATGGAATCGACGAACGCCTCCGGCGTCTGCGACAGGAACGCCTCGGTCGGTTCCAGAAAATGCACTTCGTCGCATCCGGCTTCCCGCAGCCAACGATCCCGTTGGTCACGCGAACTCAATCGAGCCGGCACGAAGTCCGCCTGCAGCACCGACCGGGGATGTGGTTCGAATGCCAGGGCGACGACCCGACCGGACGAACCGACGCCCGCCCGTGCGGCGTCCACCAGCGCACGGTGCCCGAGGTGCACCCCGTCGAAGTTGCCGATAAGCAATGCTGTGTCTGCGTCCATGGCCCTGAAAATACGGGTTGTTGGTCGAGTCGCCAAGTTCCTGCCAAGTTCCGCTTGCTCCGGAGTCCCCCAGCCGGTACTCATACCCCAGATGCAGGGTCCTACAGAACCATCGATGCCGCAGCAACCGGTCGATCCCCATCAATTGATCGATCAGGTCACCGAGAGCCTTCGGGCCACCTCCGAGGAGGTTGTCCCCTGGTTCATCGAGCAGATGCCGTTGATGTACTTCCAGGACACCAGCCCCGAGGATCAGCTGGTCCACATGCGGGCAATCATCGCCGCCAGGGCATCGGGACGTCCCATCGAGCTGACCCTCCGGAGCGAGGACGGTTCCGAGTGCACCTCGATGCGGCCCCTGGACTACCCGGGAGTGCTGGCGGAACTCGTGTCGGAACTCCCCGAGGACCAGCCCCTGCGGACGGCGAAGATCCACACCGCCAGCGACGGCTCGCTGGTCATCGACACCTTCGAGTTCGGCGAGACGCCCCGGTTCGATGCCCAGAATCCCGCCCAACGGGAGAAGCTCGAATCCACGGTCCAGTACGCAGCCGAACATCTTCCGGAATGGGATCCCGAGGAAGTCCGTGACTACTTCCATCGCTGCAGCGGCGACTACGTCCTGACGTTGACGCCCCTTCGCATGTGCAGTCATTGGCGGCTGTTCCAGGAGGTGACGGGAACGGACGGCACCGCCGTGGCTCTCGAAAAGGAGAAGGCGGACGTCAATCTGAGCCGGATCGTGGTGGCGGCCAGCAATGCAAGCCGTCGCTCGATGCTCGAACGCGTGGCTCAGCTCCTGAGCTGTTCCTCGATCAACATCCACCGGGCGTACCTCGACACCGTCGACGACGGCGAGAACGGTTCCACCTCGATCCTCGGGTTCGTCGTGCAGAACAAGGATGGACACGCCATCGATCCCGACGGAACGGTGTGGGACAACGTCCGCCGCGAACTGCTTCGCATCAAGTGGGTCGACGCGGCGGCCATCGATCTGGATCGCCGGCACCCGCAACTCGATCTGACCTCCGCGGAGCTGATCATCGCCCTGTGCAGCCTCACCCACCAGGTGCTGGTGAAGCGGAATCCCTACGCATTCACGATGGACCGGATCCGACGACTCGCCGAGACGAACATCGAGATCGCCACGACCATCACGGATCTGATGAAGCAGCGTTTCAACCCGGCCCACCCCCTGCCCGACAGCGACTTCTGGACGTCGGTGCGGAGACTCAAGCAGCGGATCAACGACGAAACCGATCTCGAGGACGCCCGAACGATCCTCGACTGCATGCTTGATGCGGTCGCCGCGACCCTGAAGACGAACCTCTACCTCGAGGATCGCTATGCCCTGTCGATGCGGATCGATCCGCAGTTCATGGACACCGAGCAGCGTCCGGCGATCCCCTTCGGGGTCTTCTTCGTGCATGGTCGTGGTTTCAACGGCTTCCACGTCCGATTCCGCGACATCGCACGCGGCGGTGTCCGCGTGGTGGTCACCCGCGGACTGGCCCAGTTCAACGCCGAGACCGAACGGCTCTACGACGAAGCCTACGGCCTGGCCTTCGCCCAGCAGATGAAGAACAAGGACATCCCCGAGGGCGGCTCCAAGGCCGCCGTGCTGCTGCATCCCCGCAGCAAGGTCGGCCGGTCGACGAAGGCCTTCGTCGACTCCATCCTCGATCTCATCACCCCCGACCCGGCGACCAGGAGCCTGGTCGTCGACCGGCTGGGGCACGAGGAGCTCCTCTACTTCGGGCCGGACGAGAATGTCACGCCGCGACTCATCGACTGGATCGTGGATCGTGCGGAGTACCGTGGCTATCAGATGCCGACCGCGTTGATGAGCTCCAAGCCCGGCGCGGGCATCAATCACAAGGAGTACGGTGTCACGAGCGAAGGCGTGTGCGTCTTCCTCGACGTGGGCCTCAGGGCCCTGGGCATCGACCCCGCGACCGATTCGTTCAGCATCAAGATGACCGGAGGACCGGACGGCGACGTCGGCGGCAACGCGATTCGCATCCTGATCCGCGACTACGGCGAACGGGTCCGTTTCGTCGGGGTGGCCGACGGCAGTGGCTGCGCCGAATGCACCGAGGGCCTCGACCACGGCGAACTGCTGCGTCTGATGGAAGCCTCGCTTCCCATCATCGAATACGACCCGTCCCGCCTCGGCCCCAGCGGAAGCGTGACGGGCGTCGACAGTCCGGACGGGGTCCGCCGGCGCAACACCATGCACAACCGGATCGTCGCCGATGCCTTCGTCCCCTGCGGTGGACGACCGAGCACGATCCACGAGGGGAACTGGCAGGACTTCCTGCTGGAGGACGGCCGCCCCAGCAGCCGGCTCATCGTCGAGGGGGCGAATCTCTTCCTCACCCCCGAGGCGCGTCTGGCTCTGGGAGAGGCCGGATCGCTGATCTTCAAGGACAGTTCGGCCAACAAGTGCGGCGTGATCTGCTCCAGCTTCGAGATCGGCGCCAGCATGATGCTCTCGACCGACGAGTTCCTGGACATCAAGCCGGTCTTCGTCGAGCAGGTGCTCCAGAAGCTCCGTCACCTGGCCCGTCTCGAGGCCGAGCTCCTTGTCGCGACCTGGCAGCAGCAGCAGGACCAGTCGATGACCTCCCTCTGCCTCCGGGTCAGCGAGGTGATGATCCGGACCGCCGACGCCATCGAGAAGTCGATCGATTCACTCGGTCCCGAGGACTGGAATCGACTCACCGAGGTGGTGGTGGACCACCTGCCTCCGATCCTGGTCGAGACCGCCGGCGATCGGCTGCTCGAGAAGACGCCACGTCCCTATCTACGCTGGATCATGGCGAAGTCCCTCGCCGCCCGCATGGTGTACCGGGAAGGCTGCGCATCACTCGAAGCGGTCTCCGAGGATGTCATCGCGCCGCTGGCCCTCCGCTACCTCCAGCTTGCGGAGGAACGTCGACAGCTGGCGAGGGAGGTGGATGGCTCCTCGATCGACCATCGGGATCGGATCGGAAACCTCCTCCTCAACACCGGGATCTTCACCACCATGCATCGCTCGTCCAACACCGACGAGACCGGCACGTGATCCTCTCCCTGCTGGCGCTATTCGCCTCCATGGGTCTGGACACCGAGACCACGATCACGGAGCCGACCATCCACGAACCGGACACGCCGCGGGCGATCGTGTTCGTCAATCGATCGAAGGAAGTCCCCGGACACCTCGAATACGAGGACCCCTACGTCCTCATCGTCGAGCGGCTCGACGGCACCGCGGAGTGCTTTCACAAGGACACGATCCTCGGCATCGCACGGCTGGTCGACCTCGATGCCCCCAACGAGGGCGTGGTGATCATGCGGGACGACAGTCGTCAACGGGGACTGATCGTCCGGGACGGATTCGAGCGAGTTGAACTGCTCATCGATGGAATCCCCCTCGGCATCCCAAGGGAACGGGTCAGCCATGTCCTGCTCGAGGAACCACTGGACCGGCAATACGAGGAATACCGGCTCAGCATCGATTCCACCGATCTGGTGGCACACCTGAACTTGTGCCGCTGGCTCATCCAGCGCAATGCCTACGAACTGGCGATCAAGGAACTCCGTCAAGTCGTGAGCACCCACCGGGACCCCGAGGCGATCCGGCTTCTTCGACTCGTGGAGGCGCAGATGCGCCTTCGGCAGCGGCACGACGACGACTCCCCACCGCCGCAGCCCCCCCAGCCAGACCGAAGACCGGACCGGAGACCGGATCGGCTCACGGATCGCGAGGTCAATCTCATCCGCGTGTACGAGATC
>CAJWBW010000099.1:0-6016 GCA_913020415.1 uncultured Phycisphaerae bacterium
GAAGCCGTTCATCGTGTGCATCGAGGGCGACGAATCCGAAGACCTTGTCGTCGGGGCCTTCACGATACAACTGGACCTGACTGTGCTGATCCGTGGCGCCCAGTGCCCGAATCGGGGTTCCACCCGCGTGCACGATTGCGCCATCGAGAGCCTTCCTCTTTCCCAGCGACTCCGCCCAGAGCTGGCGATACCAGTCCACCAGCGGTACCAGTCGATTGCTGTACGGCATCAGGACATGGTTCCGCCGACCGTGCCGCTCCATGGCGACCAGCGTCCAGGCCAATCGCATGGCGGGGTTGGAATCCGGGTCCCCATCGAGGCAGGCGGCGTCCATGGCGGCTGCACCGGCGAGCAGACCTTCGGCGTCGATTCCGCACATCATCGCGGGGAAGAGGCCCACGGGGGAGAGAACACTGAACCGCCCTCCGACGCCATCGGGAATCGGCAAGGTGGTCCAGCCGCGATCATCGGCGATCCGGCGCAAGGTGCCGTGTACCGGATCGGTGGTCGCGACGATCCGTCGAGCCACCGTGTCGGGATCGATGCCCTCGAGCATCGACTGGACGATGGCAAACTGGGCCGCGGTCTCCGCGGTCTCACCCGACTTGCTGACGACATTGAAGATCGTGCGTTCGAATTGCGGATCGACGCGTCGGACCTCGCGCAAGGTCGATCCGACCAGATCCGGATCGATGTTGTCGAGTACGAACAGGCGAGGGCCGGACCGCTCTTCGGTGGGAAGGAGGTTCCACGTCAGGGGATTGAGTGCCGCCTGGACTGCAACCGATCCAAGAGCACTTCCTCCGATGCCGAGGATGACCAGATTCTCGACCCGGTCCTCGAGATTCTCCACGACCGCGCGTGTCGACGTCAGATGTTGTTCGCGAAGCGGCTGGTGGGGAAGCCGACGCCAGCCCTCCATTCCGCTGCAATCGGACTCCCGCAGGCCCTTGACGATCGAGACGAGCTGGTCCCGGTCCGCGGCAAGATCCTCCGGTCCGAGTCCGGTCGATCCGATGCGTTCACGGCCGCAGCCGCTGAAATCAACGTGAAGCATGTCCATGGAGGAAGCATAGCCCCTGAGAGCCCCGGGGGGTGTGGGCTCAGTCCATTGCCGCGAGGGAGTGCTCCAGGTCCTCCTGCAGATCCGCCACGTCCTCGATGCCCACGGAGAGCCTGATCAGCGTATCGGTGATTCCGAGCTCGGCACGAAGCGCAGCGGGCACGGAAGCATGGGTCATGATTGCGGGGTGGTTTGCGAGGGATTCCACACCACCGAGCGATTCGGCCAGCGTGAAGACCGAAAGGGACTCCATCATCCTGCGGGTACCCGAAAGATCTCCTTCGAGATCCACGGAGATGATTCCACCTCCGGTGGGTTGTCCTTCGATGGTCATCTGACGGCGTGCCAGTGCATGCTGGGGATGACTGGCCAGTCCGGGATAGATGACCCTGCGAACCCGCGGATGCTGTTCGAGCCATGTCGCAAGTTGCATGGCCGATTCACAGTGTCTGCGCATGCGAATCGAAAGGGTCTTCATTCCCCGCAGCATGAGGTAGGAGTCGAACGGGGAGAGCACCGATCCAATGGAGTTCTGATGGAACCGGATGCGCTCGGCGATGGCGGCATCGCCGGTGACCAGGAATCCTCCGATGACGTCGCTGTGCCCGCCGATGTACTTCGTACCCGAATGCATGCAGATGTCGAAGCCCAGTTCGAGCGGTCGCTGCACCATCGGTGAGCAGAAGGTGTTGTCGCAGGCGGTCATGATTCCATTGGCACGACCGAATTCCGCGATGGCGGCCAGATCGGCGATCTTGAGCATGGGGTTGGTCGGTGTCTCGACCCAGATCAGCTTCGTGCGTTCATCCACGGCATCGGCCAGAGTGGAGGGGTCGGACAGGTCCACGCAGGCGAAGTCGAGCCCCTGGGAGCGGGCCTTGACCTGATTGAACAGCCGGTGCGTGCCTCCGTACAGATCATCCATGGCCACCACGCGGTCTCCGGTCTCCAGCATGTCCAGGACGGTGGAGATGGCCGCGAGGCCGCTGGCAAACGCATAGCCTCCGCAGGAGGGATCCACATCCTCGGGGATCGTTGATCCCTCCAGGACCGCGATGCAGCGTTCACAGGCGTACCGGGTGGGATTGTGGCTTCGGGTGTACTCGAAGCCCTGGTGTTCCCCGGGGGACGCCTGGGCGTACGTCGAGGCCAGCGAGATGGGAGGCATGACCGCGCCGGTCAGAGGGCACGGGGCTTGTCCCCCGTGGACGGCGGCGGTTCCTGGACGCATGGTGTTGTGCTGCATGATCGTGGGGTTCCGTTCAGGACGGAAGTTGCTTTCGAAGGTAGGTGATGAAGTCGATCTTGGTGATCAGACCGAGGAACTGGCCGTCTTCGACGACGATGGCGACCTTGTCCTCGGTGAAGATCGGGAGCAGTTCCCGGACATCCGCATCGGGAGCGATGGTCCTGAGCTTTCGGGTCATGACGTCCGACACCGGCGATTGGAACGCATCGGGGTCCTCGCTCACGGCCAGCAGGACATCCGTTTCGTCGATGATCCCGCAGACGGATCCGTGTTCGTCGAGCACGGTGATCTGGCTCACGTCGTACAGCCGCATCAGCTTGAAGGCCTGGAGGAGCGGCATGCCGGGCTGCAGGGTGTAGTCCTCTCCGCGGGTGTGTCGCCGGCCGATGAGATCACGAAGGTTGCCGTGCTGGGTTCGTTCGATGAACCCCTGATCCATCATCCAGAAGTCGTTGAACATCTTGTCGAGGTACTTGGCCCCGTTGTCGCAGATGAAGGTGACCACCGTCTTGGGTTCCGTCTGTCTCCGGCACCATTCGAGTGCTGCGGCCACGAGCGTGCCGCTCGACGAGCCGGCGAGGATCCCCTGGGCCCGCAGAACCTCACGGGCCGTGAGGAATGCATCACGGTCTTCGATGTGGATCGCCTCGTCGACGACGCTCAGGTCGAGGATGTCCGGAATGAAGTCCTCGCCGATTCCCTCGACGAGCCATCGGCCCGGTTTCACGGTGCGACCTTCGTTGACCAGCGGAGCCAGCACCGAACCGGTCGGATCGGCGAGGACCAGCTTCACGTCGGGATTCCGTTCCTTGAGATACCTGCCGACTCCGGTCACGGTGCCCCCGGATCCGACTCCCGCCACGAAGGCGTCGATCGTTCCTTCGGTCTGCTCCCAGATCTCACTGGCGGTGGTGTCGTAGTGCGCCTGCACATTGGCTTCGTTGGAGAACTGGTTCACGTAGAAGCTGCCGCGTTCGTCGGCGATACGTTGGGCGACCTCCTGGTAGTAGTCGGGGTGCCCCTTCTCGACGTCGGAGCGGGCCATGATCACCTCGGCGCCCATGGCCCGGAGATGTGAGATCTTTCCCTCGCTCATCTTGTCGGGGACGACCACCGTGACTTCGTAGCCACGCTGGGTTCCGACCAGGGCCAACGCAATGCCCGTATTCCCCGCGGTGGCCTCGACGATGTGTCCGCCGGGCTTGAGTGAACCGTCCGCCTCGGCGGCGTCGATCATCGAGATGGCGATGCGATCCTTGATCGAGTTGGCGGGATTGAGGCACTCGAGCTTCGCAAGCAGGCGACAGGGCCCGGTGTCGAGACGATTGAGCTCGAGCATGGGGGTGTTTCCCACCATGTCCAGAATGTCGGTGAAGATCGGCGCGACGGCATGCCGCTGCGTGGTGGAAGTAGGCTTCATGCAGTCGATTCTACTCCAACCGAAGGGTTCGGTCTGCCGATCGGACTCAGTTCTCGGAGAGGATGTCCATGCCCTCGGTGAGACCGCCGGCGGTATGGGTGTGGCCGGACCACTGGGCCCAGTCGGAGCGGCATTCGACGAAGAATCCGTTCTCCAGGTCTCCCGCAACGCCACGATGCCAGAGCCCCTTGTAGTTGGCCACGTCGGAGGTTGATCCGTTCTGGCCTGCGACCACGTAGTCGTGCCTCTCCGCGACTTCGGCCGAGATTTCCGCGACATGGCCGTCGCAGAAGGCCGCGATGGGACTGGAACGCCAGGATGCGTTGAAGTAGTGCGGGTAGCAGCCGTCGTACGACCAGGTGCTGGCATTGTCATCGCCGGCGGGGTAGTGGTACGGATACGGCGAGTCGCCCCAGTTGGCTCCGCACTCGTTGGTGGTCAGGTTCTGGAGCCAGTGGGTTTCCATCAGATAGGTCTTGTTGCTGGGGAACTTGCATTGTGCCAGCGTGTTCTTTCGGAAGCCGCCGGGAATCGACATCGGGTCCGTGAAGGCGTCGGAGGGATTCTCGTTCGCTCGGGGTTTCCGGTAGCAGTAGCTGTTCACCATGTTGGGGGGCGAGAAGGAATACGAACTCGGGACCATCAGAAACGGGATGTCGACCGTGTACTCGCCTTCAAGGTCGCCGTTGAGGGTCGTGGCGCATGTCGCTCCGTCCGCGTCCCAGCAGTACTGAAGTTCTCGGGTGATGACCCGGTCCTTGGGCGACCAGAAGACCTTGTTGTAGCACTTGTCCTCCATGTACTCGGCCAGTTGCCGGGTGTTGGGAAAGCGGTACGTCCCCTGGCGGGCGTAGCCTCGGGGTGAAACGGTCAGTCCCTCGCCGAAGCAGTACGGAACGACCTGTTCGACTTCGTCGCAGGTGACCATGTTGACGAACCACTGTCGCCCACCGGTGGTCTCGCAGGGTTGGATTCCCGGCGGAATGAGCATCTTTCCGCCGAGTCCGCCGTCCTGCATGTCCCAGTAGCGGTTTCGCCAGGCGATCAGCGCAAACTGGGCATTCAGCCCGGTCCATTCACCCTTTGGTCCCCGTGCGAGGATCTCGGGGCAGCCGTTCCATCCCCGTCCGTTGTGGTCGTTCATGTACATGTCGGAGGCGACCCGTACGTTGCGGATGTTGCTCTTGGACTGGCCGACCATCGCATTGTCCCTCGCGCGACTGATAGCGGGCAGCAGGATGCCCACCAGCAGAGCGATGATGGAGATCACCACCAGCAGTTCGACGAGGGTGAAGGCGGGTCGTGCTTTGGGATGCTGATGCATTTGGCGTTCCGGAAGGGCACGAGGAATGAAGGCGCGGCCGGTTCACGATTCTACGAGAAGCAATGCTCGTTTCTGCGTGGTGATCGGCCTTTTCGTGCACTTCTTGCGGCGGTGGCGGATCGAAAAAAGACAGCGGGGGGCTCTGGAGCCCCCCGCCGAGGAAATACACGGTTGAAGCGGATGGCTTCGGATTCAGTCCTCTGCGAGGAGGTCACGTCCTTCGCACATGCCACCGGTGGTGAGCACGTGGCCGGACCACTGGGCCCAGTCGGAGCGGCATTCGATGAAGAAGCCGTTTGCTCCGGAAGGGGTGCCTCGGTGCCAGAGACCGTTGTACTGGGCGGTGTCCCCGGTGCTGCCGCGCTGACCGGCAACAACGTAGTCGTGCTTCTCGGCCACTTCGGCCGACACGCCGGTGACGCTGCCGTCGCACATGCTGGCGACGGGCATGGAACGCCACGAAGCGTTGAAGTAGTGCGGATAGCAGCCGTCGTACGACCAGGTGTTCTCGTTGCCGTCACCCTGAGCGACGTGGTAGGTGGCGGAGGAATCGCCCCAGTTGGCTCCGCATTCACCGGTGGTGAGGTTCTGCAGCCAGTGGGTCTCCATCAGGTAGGTCTTCTGGCTGGAGTACTTGGCCTGACTCATGGTCGGAGCACGGAATCCGGCCGCGAACGACATGGGGTCGTTGAAGTACTCCGAAGGGGCGGCACCGTCCGCGGGCGTGTCGAACACGTAGCAGTTCATCATGTTCGCGGGCGACCATGAGTAGGTGCTCGGCTGAAGCAGCAGGGGAATGTCCAGGAAGGCCCCACCTTCCACCAGCGTGGTCATGCACATCGTGCCGTCGTCATCCCAGCACTGCTGGAGCTCACGGGTGATGACCCGGTCCTTCGGAGCCCAGTAGGCCTTGTGGTAGCACTTGTCTTCCATGTACTCGGCGATCTGGCGGGTGTTGGG
>CAJWBW010000100.1:0-5972 GCA_913020415.1 uncultured Phycisphaerae bacterium
GTCCACGAGCTCACGAGCCACGTCGACGACGGATTCGCCGCCGTAGCACAGGGCGGTGGGGCCATCGAGAGCAGGGACGAGGCCTTCAAGGCCGGTGCCGCCGAAGGCGTCACGAGCCAGGGTGTTGCGCAGGACGGTCACGCGGATGTCCTTGGCATGCAGGCCCAGTCGCAGGGCGTTGTTCTCATTGGCTTCGATGCCGCGGATGTCCAGCAGGAGGGCCTGCGAAAGGCCTTCGAACCGGCTTCGGTACTCGCGGACCATCATTTCCTTCATCGGCTTGCTCATGACGTCTCCACCTCCACGGAGGGCGTCATCGTCCCGGAGATGACGCAGCGTTTCATGTAGATGCCCTTGACGGACGCGGGACGGATCTTCTCGATGGTGTCGAGGAAGAAGTCGAGGTTGGCAAGGAGGTCCTCCTCGGAGAAGCTCATCTTGCCGATGATGCAGTGGATGTTTCCACCGTCGTCGTTGCGGTATTCGGTCTTGCCCGCCGCGAACTCCTTGACGGCGCTGACGGCGTCGGGGGTGACCGTGCCGGCCTTGGGCGAGGGCATGAGACCCTTGGGGCCCAGCACCCGTCCCAGACCGCCGACGACCTTCATCATGTCGGGGGACGCGATGGCGACGTCGAAGTCGAACCAGCCGTCGGTGATCTTCTTGGCGAGCTCCTCGCCGCCGGCTTCGATGGCACCTGCGGCCTTCATCTCGTCGACCTTGTCCTGACCGCAGAAGCAGATCACGCGAGCGGTCTTGCCGATGCCCTTGGGCATGGAGAGGGCGCCTCGCAGCTGCTGATCGGCCTGGCGGGGGTCGATGCCCAGGTGCACGCAGCATTCGACGGACTCGTCGAATTTGGCCTTCTTGAAGCTCTTCAGGACGCCGACGGCATCGCTTCGCGAGTGCTTGACGGCCTGTCCGGGAGCCATGGTGACGTTGGAAGCGTGCCGCTTGCTGCGGCGGGAGTCACGCCGGCGGTAGAGCCGTGCGGGATACGAACTGGTGTCTCGAGTGGTCTGTTCTGCCATCGGATCAGCCCTCCACCGTAATGCCCATGGAGCGGGCGGTGCCTTCGATCACACGCATCGCGGTTTCCACGGTGGCGCTGTTGAGGTCCTCCATCTTCTCTTCGGCGATGGCTCGGACCTGATCGCGGGTCACGGACCCCACGATGTTCTGCGGTTCGCCGGACCCCTTGTCGAGGCCGGCCGCCGTCTTCAGCAGGGAGGCCGCGGGAGACGACTTGATCTCGAAGTCGAAGGAGCGGTCCTGGTAGACGGTGATCAGGCAGCCGACGACCTTGCCATTGAGGTCCTTGGTGCGGTCGTTGAAGGCCTGGATGAACTGTCCCGGATTGATGCCGTTGGCACCGAGGGCCGGGCCGATGGGGGGAGCGGGGGTTGCCTGCCCTCCCGGCGCGGTGATCTTGAATTGCTTGGTGATCTGCTTGGCCATGATTCCTCCTACCTCCCACCCCGTTGGTTCGCATGGCCTGGCCGGGCCGTTGCGTCACGAAGTGGTGCCTACGGTGTCGAATTGTGAATCGGGCAATATACGGGAGACCGAACCGGGATGCAACCATCGCATCCCCGGTTGGACGTACCTGCAGACGATGAAGACCTATTCAGAGAGGGTCTGGGTCTTCCAAGGGGGGTCGAGGGGCCACGCGTCGTCGCTCTGGGTGGCATCCCCCTTTCCAAGACTCAGCAGATGGGCTCGGGCCTCTTCCACGCTCCCGAACGAATCACGCAGAAAGGCCAGGCGTGACGTGCCGACACCGATGGTGTCTCCATCGTTCAGGATCGTGTCCTCCCGGCAGATTCCGCCATTGAGCATGGTGCCGTTGCTCGATCCCAGGTCCGACAGGAGATGCTGAACCGCCGGAATACCAGTGCCGCCGAGGGTGCTTCCCTCCTGCCGCTTGATGCAGCAGTGACGGCGGGATGCCTTCTCGTCCACCAGTTGAAGGCAGCATCCATCCCCACGGCCGATGACCGTTTCCGGACGTTCCAGCTTGAAGAGATGTCCTTCGTTCGGGCCGGCGATGATCAGCAAGTCAGGCATGGGAGCTCCTTGAGCGACCTTTATATTAGGAGATTTTCGCGGCCGAATCAGGCCTCGAGAGCCAGACGGCAGAGGAGTTCGACGCCGGTGGCCAACGCATCGTCGTTGAAGTCGAAGCCGGGATGGTGAAGGCCCGGCATGGCCTCGACGTCGGGGGCAAGGAGGCCCAGCACGATGAAGCAGGCCGGAACCCGCTGGCCGTAGTAGGAGAAGTCTTCGCCTCCCATGACCGGAAACTCCATCGGCCGTACCCGGTCGTCTCCGACCGTTCGACGGGCGATGGCCTCGAAGCATTCGAAGGCGTCCGGGTCGTTCCGCGTCACGGGGTAGCCATGTGCGTAGTCGATCGTCGCACCACAGCCCGCGGCTTGCGCCGTGGCTTGGACCACCTCGGTGAAGCGGCGGCGTGCGATCTCCAATGCACCGGCTTCAAGGGCCCGCAGCGTCCCTCCCATCGTGACGGTGCCCGGAATGATGTTGAAGCCCGAACCACCTTCGATGCTGGTGACGGAAATCACGGCCCCTTCCACCGGGTTCACGTTTCGGGCTACCACCTGCTGCAAGGCGGTCACGATGAGGGATGCGGCGTACACCGGATCCCGGGCGGTGTGCGGCATTGCGGCATGACCACCTCGACCCTCCACCGTGATTTCGAATCGATCCGAGGCGGCAAGCATGGCGCCGGGCCGGGAGCCGACGACGCCCAAAGGCCAGTCCGGCCATCCATGAAGGCCGAACATCGACTTGAAGGCGGGACCGAGAACCCGCCCCTCGAGGCACCCGTCCTCGCACATGCGAAGTGCTCCGGCGCCGCCCTCCTCGGCCGGCTGGAAGAGGAAGCTCACCGGTTGCGGCAGGGGGGAGTCGGCGGCCAGTGCCGACAGGACCCGCGCAGCGCCAGCAAGCATCGTGGTGTGTCCGTCGTGTCCACAGGCGTGCATGATGCCGTCCGTGTTCGAGGACCACGGGCAGCCCGTCTGTTCGGTGATCGGGAGGGCGTCCATGTCGGCGCGAAGGCCCACCGCCCGATCCGCTTTTCCCGGCAGATGGCCCAGCACCCCGGTGCCACCGCCCAGGCCCGCCACGAAGTCGACGCCGGCTGCGGACAACTGGTCCTGCACCACTCCACTGGTGCGTTGCTCTTCGTAGCCGAGTTCCGGGTGGGCGTGCAGATCGTGCCGGAGTTCGACGAGCTCCGGGAGGATCCGTTCGATGTGGGATCGGATGCGCTGCTGCAGTTCGTGGTCGATGGTCGCCATACCGCCATCCTACCGAAGGCTCATCGACGCAGCGGGGGAAACCCGCGTTCCTCGCGTTGGCGGTTCAGGAGCGTGAAGGCCGGCTTTTCGTGGCGCAGCAGCCGGGTGAGCTGCGACATGCTGATGCCGAGCCGCCCGGCCGACCTGGCCACATCCCAGTTCATCAGGGACAGGACATCCAGGGCCTCCGCCAGCAGGGTGGGGTAGTCCACGTGCTTGGGGTTCACCGACATCGAGCGGCCCTGGCGACGGGACCGCCACAGCATGCTCGGCTCATCGGGTCGTGGGGTGCGTACCTCGATGGCCAGCTTGATCCGAAGTCTGCGGAGGGCCGCGATGCGGTTCTCCTGCTGGCGTCGACGTTCGGTTGCAGTGGCCCGGATCTTCGTCGGTTCGTGGATCAGCGTGACGGCGGTGTCCCGGCGGTTCCGGTGCTGTCCACCGGGACCGGTGCTTCGTCCCAGACCGAGATCGCACTGCTTGAGGAGTCGATTGGGTTCCAGCGAGGCGGGATGGGGTGGTTTGCAGTTCATGTGTTTCGTGCCGACGCGGACAGGGACAGATCCGCATGCACGCCCGCCGCCAGATGGACGGCGCCCAGTCCGGCGATCATGGCGGCGTTGTCCATGCAGAATCGGGTTGCGGGGAGTCGCAGTGTGGTGTCGTGGGCGTCGCACAACTCCTGCAGTTCACGGCGAAGTCGGGAGTTCGCACTGACGCCCCCTCCCACGAGCAGCGTCGGGGCGGGGTGCTGCACGAACGCCCGCTCGATCTTGCGGATGAGGGACGTGATGGCGGCCCGCTGGAAACTGGCGGCGAGATCCCGTCGACGGGTGTCGTCCAGATCGTCGGTGTCGCGGGGAAAGGTCGTTGCGGAGCCGCGACCGGTGGGCTGCCCCCGCACCGCATAGAGCAGGGCCGTCTTCAAGCCGCTGTAGGAGAAGTCCAGACTGTCCCGATCGAGCATCGAGACCGGGAAGTCGACGGCCCGTTCATCGCCGTCGGCGGCCAGTCGATCAAGGATCGGCCCGCCCGGCCACCCCAGGCCCAGCAGCACTGCGGCCTTGTCATAGGCCTCGCCCACGGCATCGTCGATCGTTCGCCCGAGCTCCCGACTCGTCAGTGCGTCCTCGAGACGATAGAGGCTGGTGTGACCGCCGGAGACGACCAGACCGAGAGCGGGATAGGTGATCGGCTCGTCATCGAGAGCGGGTGAATGCAGATGCGCCAGCACGTGGTTGACGGCCAGCAGCGGCCGGTCGAGGGCCCACGCCAGGGCCTTCCCGGCGGAGACACCCACCAGCAGCGAGCCGATCAGGCCGGGTTGATGCCCCACGGCAACACCGTCGAGTTCGCTGACGCCCACGTCCGCTTCCCGCAAGGCTCGCTCGATCACGGGGCCGATTCGTTCCAGATGGGCCCGCGATGCGATCTCCGGCACCACGCCGGCGTACTCGACGTGCAGGTCGTGCTGGGACGCGACGACGTTGGACCGGACGTGTCGATCACCTTCGACGACGGCCGCCGCCGTCTCGTCGCAACTGCTCTCGATGCCAAGCAGCAACGGGCCCATGGACGGATCAGTTCTCCCGCTCGACCGGTTCGAGCCGGACGGAGGAGAGCGAACGCCGCAGTTCCTCGAGTTCCTCGATCCGCCAGGCGCCCAGGACGTTGCCGTCGTCGTCGCGAAGTTCGAGCACGGCCTGGTTCGACTCGAGCCCTTCCGGAAGTTCGAGGCCCCGATCCTCGAGCGAGGTCCGCTGTTCGAGTTCGGCGATCTCCTCCTCGAGCCCGGTCAGTCGTTCGAGGATGCGGTCCCGGGTGTCCAGGGCCAGTTCCAGTTCCGCCCGGCGTGCGACCTCGCCGGAGTCGTCCTGTGCGGGGAGGGTCGGCCAGTCGCCGTCGGCGAGGCGGTCTCCCATGATCTCCAGGGCCCTGGCCAGTGCCGTGTCCCGGATCTGCTCCCGGATCCATGCGGGGTCGTGCGTCCGGGGATCGTCCGGTTCCTCGTTGGTGATCACCGTCCACGGCAGCCGTCGCTCGTAGCGACGATTGAAGTCCTCGATCGATTCGTTGACGATGAATCCCTCGGTGGGATCCACTCCCCATTCGGAGTCGGGATCGCCGGGAATGCGGTGCAGACTGCGTCCGCTGGGCAGGTAGTAGTAGGCGGTCGTGAACTTGAGGATTCCGCCGCCCTGGTCGAGTTCACGGACCTCCTGCACCGATCCCTTGCCGTAGGTTCGTTCGCCCAGCACCACGGCGCGGTCGTTGTCCTTGAGCGAGCCGGCGACGATCTCGCTGGCCGAGGCCGAACGGTCGTCGACGAGCACCATGATCGGGATGTCGGTGAAGGTGCCGTTCGCGGTGGCGCTGAAGACCCGCGCCCGTTCCTTTCGCTCCGGCCGGGCGGAACTGATGCTGAGGAGTCGGCCCTCCTGCAGGAAGAGATCCGCTGTTTCCAGGGCCGCGGTGAGGGCGCCGCCGGGATTGCTCCGCACGTCGAGGATCAGCCCGTCGAGATCGTCCTGTTGCTTCAGGCGGTTGAGGATGCCTTCGAGTTCATCGGAGGTTCTCGTGGTGAACTGATCGAGCCCGACGTAGGCGATGTTCCGTTCGGGATCGAGCACGAAGTTCCAGTCTCCG
>CAJWBW010000101.1:0-5937 GCA_913020415.1 uncultured Phycisphaerae bacterium
AGCGTCGGGCACGCTTTGAAAAACCCGATTCTTCTCGCCACACCAATATGGCTCGGCAAGCTACATTCCACCCATGCCATCGATGACCAACCGCTGCCAGAGGCTCGTACTCTCCCTAATTGCGGCCTCCTGCATCCTCCAGCCCGCTTTGGGAAGCGAGACCATCTATTCAAACAGTCTCGGCCTGTCGCTGGAAGTCCCGCAGGGAACCAATCAGGTCGGTGCCTCTCAGCCCGGGCAACCCGCATTTATCGTCCTGCGGGAGGGGTCCACTCCGCCCCGCTGGAGTCTACGAATGGAACGCCTGGTCAGCGAAGCCGCGACTGCGACCGATCTCCTGCTGGAACTTATCGGACGTGGGGAATCGCAGGGGGCGTCGGTGGAGATCCTGGCCCGCGAACCCATTCGGATCGGGGACCAGGAGGCATCAACCACCTGGATCAGCGAATCCCAGCCGAACGGCAAGAACGTGGTCTTCGGCTGGCTCGTGCTGCCGACCGTGCGAAACGACTACGTGGTGGCCACCGCCATCACCCTGCCATCCCACTGGGAAACCACCCGTGCGGACATGGCGGCTATTTTCGGTTCCCTCAGCGTCCAGGACCCCACAACGATGGCGGTGGATCGCGATGCCATGCTGCAACGGGGCGGCCAACTGGTCCGGGCCCTGTCGGAAGATGATCTTCGCAAGCTGATCGGCTTCAAGGAGTTAAGAAGGATATACCGTGGTGGTTCCGGCACGGACACCGAGGTCGGATACTCCCTGATCGAGGTCGCAGAAGCCCCCCGGGGCATGATCAAGCGACAGCGAAACCCAGAGCGGTACTCCGCGGAGGAGCAGGAACAGGGCCTCCTGGTGATGGAGCACAGTCGCATCGTCGCCGATGCCCAACGCCAGATCTACGTCGACCTGCTCAGTCTCCAATGGATGTCCTGGGACATGCAACGGGAGGCTTGGGCCATCACCGCCACCCGACGGCAGGGTGAAGCCCGGGCCACGGAAACCGAGGTCGGATTTCGAACGGAACCTTCCCTGGGCTCCCCCCGCCCCCGACTGCACGTGATCAAGCAGGACGATGAAATCGGGCTTCGCCAGCCCTACGAATGGGTGGTACCGGACGGATGGCTCCCCCGCCCTCTGACGGGGCTCCTCAGTCGCCTGATTCCGCACCAGCCCCAGCAGGTCGCCTTCGTCATCTACGATCACACCGCGCAGGTACCGGCCCTGACCATTCGCACGGACCAGTGGTCGCCGGATCCCAGGATTGCGGGAAGATGGATCCTCGAGTCACGCGTTGGTGAACAGGGCTTCCCGACCCGAACCCTCTTCGATCAAAACCGCAACCTTCTCCGGCTCGCCCAGCCGGGAGGAAACACCATCGAACCCTCCACGGTGTCGGACATCCAGCGGCGGTGGGAGCAGGCCGGCCTTCGCACCGAGGAATGATCAGTCCAACTCCGTCTCGAGGGCCCGCTTCAGGACATCCAGTGCATCCCCGTCGTAGAGCGGAAACGGCCAGTCACGACGGACCGACAGAGCCGTCAGCTCCTCGATGCGGCGAAGGGCATCGTCCTGATCGACCTCGCCCTCGATTCGCCGGTCGATCCATTCGTGCATCCGATCCCACACCAATCGCCGTTCGTGCGAACCGCGGGGCAGCGACGCGATTTCCGCCAATGCCTTGGCCTTGATCGGACCGGGCCCACGCGTCGCACCGGACGTCTCTGGATCATGCCTTCGTCGACGCACCTGCTGCAGCACCCCGTTGCGATTCGACTCGAGCCATTGGGTACCGAGGATCGGCAATCTGAGATCCGCTGTGACCATGGCCCTGGGGGAAGGTCGGACTCCCAACCAGGCGCCCATCCAGTCCTCCATGGCCTCGTCGTAGCGCCACCCTCCCAGACCATGGATGAAGAGATCCGCCACGCCCACTCGTGCCAGGGACGTCAGAAGAAGAGCCTTGGGATGAAGTCCGTCGCAGTGGAGGTCATCCATGCGTGCGGTACGCAGCGCATCTCCCTGCTCAATCCACAGCGGAAGCGCACTGGAATCCGCATCGGTCTGCAGACGCCGCACGCCGAGGGTCGGATGCCGATCCACTGCGCCATTGAAGGCGGCAACGCAGCCCGGCGTGTCGGTGGACATGCGTCCCAGCAGCAGGGATGCCACGCTGGTCTCCATCAGCTGCGACACGGTGATGGTTCGCATCGCGGCGACCCACGGTTTCATGAGCCGATTCAGGGCCCCGGCGCACTGCAAGGCTGCATTCGACGCCCCGCACTCCGCTTCCAGGGCCGCGTGCCAGGCGTGCAGGCCGTCAAGCACCCCGGGCATGGCCTCCGCATCCGGAACCGGTCGGGGGCGCTTCGCGTGCTCCCGACACATCGGTCGCTCCGAATGCCCGTCGAGATACTTCCAGCTGGCGGTGGCGAATGAATCCGCATCCACACCACTCGGCCATTCCATCCGGTTCCATGCACCACGGTGGGCATCCACGACCAGATGCACCAGCTGCGCGTCGTGCCGGGCAGCAAGCAGATCTCCAAGCATGAACTTGGCCAGGATCCCCGGGTGCCACGGCTCGGGCTGATGTCCGACCACGATCACCGGTCGATCCGGATCCAGACCGAGTTCGGCCCGGGTGCGGGCCTGCAGCTCGGACACCGACATGCCATCGATCGAGCCCCGCTCGACCGGACCGGACATCGTCCACGGGACGGAGGACGGGTCCGGATCCCAGCGAAGATCGATCGTCGGCATCGTCGTCATATCAGTCCGCGATGAGATCCGCGGCATCCTGATCCAGTCCGGCACAGGCCGTCGCGGGCAGTCGGTCCCGGCATCGCCGCAATTCGCGGTGCAGGGTCGCTTCGTAGTGGCGGCGGCGGATCTCCACGTCGTCCAGCGGACCACCGAAGGTTCGGTTCGGATCGTTGTAGATCAGTCGGACCGGCAGTTCGACGATGCGAAGATCCGCCGCAACCGCCTGGACCCAGAACTGCATCGGAAAGTCGTAGCCGTCCGCATCGAGTTCCAGGGGGCCGCAGGCCCGGGTGCGATAGGCCTTGAAGCCGCAGAAGGCGTCGGTGATCGAAAGATCCAGCCGCGCGTTGAGCTCCTGCGTGAGCATACGGTTCGTGGACCGACGATCCTCCGGTGGCGCATCGTTCTCCGGATGCACGTCGAGGTAGCGGCTTCCGGAAATGACGTCGGCATCGTTGCGCTCGATGGCTTCGATGAAGGCCGGAATCGACTCCGGCTCGTGCTGCCGATCGCAGTCCATCGTGATGAGCCAGTCGTAGGCGCCGCAGCAGGCCCAGCGGATCATGTCCTGCATGGAACGTCCGTAGCCGCGGTTCACGGCGTGCCGGGCGACCTCGACCGCTTGTCGGGCCAGCAGCATGGGGGTCTCGTCCGTGGAACCGTCATCCACCACGAGCACGTCGCAGCCGTAGCCACGCACCGCCTCGAGGACATCCGGAACGGATGCCGCCTCGTTGTAGACCGGGATGCCGATGAGAATTCGTGATGTGTCCGACACGGTGCCGCCCTCGACTGAATGCAGACACGCCAGTGTAGAAAGGTCGCGAAGTCGTATCCAGCCCCTAGCCGAAGAGTTCGCCGGAAGCGTCCATTGCGGACTCCTCCACCCCTTCGTCGAGCGGGCGCGGCCGGTAGAGCCGGTTCTGCCAGAGGCCCCAGATCCGATCCGTGAAGTCTCCCACCATCGCCGTACCGGATTGGACGGATGTCAGGGCCATCTGGGTCTTCGCGTCGAGGTTGTCGAGCATCGAGATGAAGACGGCTTCGGGCGTCGACGGAGGCTTCAGCGCGCCGTATTCGGCTTCCCCGTGATGACTGAGGACGATGTTCTGCAGGACGCGCAGCGTCTCGCCCGGCAGCGGCGGATCGAGGGTGTCGGCCTTCTGCTGCAGCCAGATCGCACCGCGGGCGATGTGTCCCACGAGGTTGCCCTCCGCGGTGTAGTCGAACCCCTTTTCCCAGGTCAGTTCGATCGTCTTGCCGAGATCGTGGATGAAGAGCCCCATGAGCACGAGATCGCGGTTCAGTTCGCCCCGGTAGAGAGGAAGCACCGCATCGGCGATGCGCATGAGCTGCCAGGTGTGCTCCAACAGGCCGCCGATCCAGGCGTGGTGCATCGCCATCGCGGCCGGCGCCATGCGGAATCGGGCGATCAGCTGCTCATCACCGAGGTAGGCGTTGGCCAGCGCCTGCATCGCGGGATGCTCCATCGAGGTGAGCATGCCGACCACGTCGGCGAACATCGATTCGATGTCCTGGGAGGTCGACGGAAGCAGGTCCTGCATCTGCTCCTCGCTGACCTCGCAGGCCTCGATGGTGTCGATGCGGATCTGGACCTGATCCTTGAACGTCTCGGCGCTGCCCTCGATCTGGACGAATCCGGTGGCGGCGACGTCCTTGAGCCGGTGCTCGTCGAACGACCACAAGCGACCGGGCACCTCGCCCGTCGCATCTCGCAGCAGACACTTGAGGTAGGGCTTGCCCTGCCGCGTGGTCGCCACCTGGGGGTTGCCCAGGCAGTAGACGCCCGACACCCATTGCGATCCGGCCAGTGTTCCAAGTTCGGTATGCACCATGGTCGATCTTCCTTCCCGTTCGAAGGCCTACAGACTACCACCGACCTCGCGCATCGCCATCGGCAATGCGTCGGCCAGATCGGAAGCGAGCATTCCCACCGATCCGTGCGTTCGCTCCCACCCGCGTCCGGCCGTGGCGTGCAGCAGCGTGCCCAGGGCCGCCAATGCCTCGGGCGGTTCCCCGACCGCCTGCGCCAGCAGCGAACCGATCACCCCCGCCTGCACATCACCGCTGCCCGGAACGGCGAGCACCACCGACCCGGCCTCACAGATCCACTCCCGGGTCCCGTCGGTCACGACGGATCCGGGCCCCTTCAGCACCACGACACCGCCCACCCGTCGGGCCAGGGAGGCAGCGGCTTCTCGTCGCGATGCTTCGCCCTCCCCCACATCGGGCAATCCGAGTGACGATGCGAGCCGGGTGTACTCCCCGGGATGAGGCGTCAGCACGCACGACCTGGCGCACCCGTCCAGAATCGATGGATCGTCCGCAACGGCGTTCAGTGCATCGGCGTCGATCACCATCGGGGCACCGGTTTTCGAAAGCAGACGCGCAACCAGCCGCCGCACGGCCGGACCACGACCCATTCCCGGTCCGACGACCACCGCGTCCACGGTCGGTTCGATCGCATCGATCAACTTCATCGCGGCGGACGCATCGAGATCGCCATCGCCGTCGACGGGCAGGACGCACCCGGTCGCGGAGGGCACGATCGTCAGCGTCCGATCCAGGATCGGTTCGGGCGTGGCGAGCACCACACGACCGCATCCACTCCGCAAGGCCCCCAATGCCGTCAGCGCCGGCGCGCCGAGCATCCGCTCGGCCGAGCCGCTGCGACCACCGATGACCAGCACGGTCCCGAAGGTGCCCTTGTGTCCGTCGACGGGCCGGATCGGCAACGCACTGGGAACCAGCGGTCCCGTCACTTGGCGTCGACCTCGAGAACGTCGATCTCCATGTTGCCGATGAGGGCCAGCATGTTGTACTGATCACCGACCCCGGTGTCGTCGGCGAGGCTCGACGTGTCCACCAGGACATGACCGACGGTGTAGGCGACGGGCAACGTCGCATCGAGATCGATCCAATGCCCGTCGACGATCGCCTGAGTCCACATGTGCCAGCCGTAGACGCCCTCCCCCTGGGCCGTCTCGGGATTGAAGTACACCAGTCCCGTGGCGACCCGGGCGGGGATGCCGTCCACCCGCAGCATGGCGGCCAGCAGCACTCCGTGCTCGGAACAGTCCCCGGTCCGGTTGCGGGCGGTCTCGGACGCCGAGGCGAAGGCCGTCCGGTAGTTCTTGATGGAGATCCAG
>CAJWBW010000102.1:0-5883 GCA_913020415.1 uncultured Phycisphaerae bacterium
CGCTGGACGAGTCCGAGATCCGGGCACTGCGTCGCTGTCTGGGATCCGTCATACGAACCGCGGTCAAGGTCAATGCGGAGAAGAGTCGACTTCCCCGTGCCTGGCTGTTCCATCATCGATGGGGCCGACAGGACGGAGCAGCGCTGCGCGACGGTACACCGATCGAGCACCTCACGCTCGCGGGACGGACAACGGCCTGGGTCCCGTCTCGGCAGCATTGACCTGCTAGGCTCTGGTCATGATTCGCTCCATCGAGACTCCTCCGCCCCAGCGAAACGTCCAGGGTGATCCCCTGCAGGCCTGCTCGCTCGACCCGATGACCGGCTTCTACCGAAGCGGCTGCTGCGAGACCGGACCGGACGACCTCGGCAGTCACACCGTATGCGTGGTGGTCACGGACGAGTTCCTCGCGTTCTCTCGCTCGGTCG
Organism: uncultured Phycisphaerae bacterium; assembly: GCA_913020415.1. GTDB lineage: Bacteria > Planctomycetota > Phycisphaerae > Phycisphaerales > SM1A02 > UBA854. The sequence goes on from CAJWBW010000102.1 coordinate 429, forward strand.
GCAACGATCTCTCCACTCCCATGCCGCAGTACGGATTTCCGGGTCTGAAGGACGGCGACCGCTGGTGCCTGTGCGCACCCCGCTGGCAGGAGGCGTTGCTGAATGGATGCGCTCCGCGGGTCGTGCTCTCCGCTACGCACGAGGGCGCTCTGGAGCACTGCCAGCTCGAGGACCTCGAATCGCACGCGATCGACGGCTAGACCAGCCGATAGCCCGAGGCCAGATCGCGGAACTCGGCGACCTGCGATGCGACCCACGCCGCGTCACGGCCCAACTCGTCCGCCATCAGGGTGGCAACCTCCTCGGCCGCGTCGGCGGCCGCCGATGCGTCCAGGAGCAGGGCCCGCGTCCGACGGGCCAGCACGTCCTCGACCGTCCTCGCCAGTTCGAACCGGACCGCGTGCACCACGACGCCGCGCGGGTACGGCAGACGTTCGTGCAGCAGTTCCATCCCGTCCTCGATCTCGCTGCAGGTGCCGAGGACCTCCTCCGCATCCGCACCGTAGACCCGCAGCCAGTTCGATCGGGGCATGGACGGATCCGAGCGATCCAGCCATCCGTGGAGCCGGAGCGATTCGGTGACGCAGTCCCGCCGCTCCAATCCACCGATGTCGATGGCGGAGTCCATCGTGTCCGCCGCCATCCGTCGGTAGGTGGTCCACTTGCCTCCGACGACGGTGACCAGTCCGCCACGGGAGACGATGATCTCGTGCTCGCGGGAGATCTTCTTGGTGGCGGTCCCCTTGTGCTTCACCAGTGGACGCAAGCCGGCGAAGACGCTGAGCACATCCTCCCGTCCCGGGTCCTTGTCGAGGTAGCGGGCCGCGTTGCGCAGGATGAACTCGACCTCATCCTCCGTGGCCCTCGGTTCCAGCACCGGTTCGGGAGCGTGCTCGTCCGTCGTTCCCACCAGACACCGTTCGTGCCAGGGGATGACGAACAGGATGCGGCCGTCGTCGGTGTGCGGAACCATGATGGCCGTCTCACCCCTCAGAAACGACGCGTCGAGCACCAGATGCACGCCGCGGCTGGGCTCGACGACCGAATCCGCATCCACGTCGTCCATCCGACGCACGGCGTTGGAGAAGACCCCCGTGGCGTTGACCACCACCCGGGCCCGGGCCTCGTGTTCGAGACCCGTCTCCGAATCGCGGAACCGAACGCCGGACACATGGTCGTCCCGATCGCGAAGCAATCCCACCACCGGAGCGTGATTGAGCATGACCGCACCGTGATCGAGCCCCGTTCGCATGAGCGTCGTGCACATCCGGGAGTCGTCAAACTGTCCGTCGTGGTACTGCGTCCCGCCGTCAAGTCCGTTGGACTCCAGGTTCGGTATCGCCTTCAGGGTCTGTTGGTGGGAGAGTCTCCGCGACGGCGCGAGGTTGAGCTTGCCGGCGAGCAGATCGTAGAGCTTGAGTCCGATGCCGTAGAACGGCCCCTCCCACCACTTGTAGCGCGGCACCACGAAGGCGAGATCGGTGACCAGGTGCGGCGCGTTGTCGTACATCAGACCCCGCTCATGGAGCGCCTCACGAACCAGCGAGATGTTCCCCTGCTGGAGATACCGAACTCCGCCGTGGACCAGCTTGGTTGATCGACTGCTCGTCGCCTTCGCAAAGTCGACCTGCTCGAGCAGCAGGGTCCGGTACCCACGGGACGCGGCGTCGACCGCGGTCCCGAGTCCGGTGGCGCCGCCGCCGATGACGACCACATCCCAGTCCTCCGCGGCGGTTGCGGCGGTAACCAGATCAGCCCGCAGCATCGCCATCCTCCTGCATCCAACCCCGGGCACGCTCCACCGCCCTGCTCCACCTGGCCAGGCGGTCTCCCCGCACTCCAGCCTTCATGTCGGCTTCGAACCGCCGCTCCTGATGCCAATGTCCGCTGATATCGGAGAGTGAACCGTAGACGCCGCAGGCGAGCCCCGCCATGAAGGCAGCCCCGAGCGCAGTGGTCTCCAGCACCTGTGGACGGAGCACCGGTCGATCCAGCAGGTCGCACTGGATCTGCATCAGCAGATCACTGGCCGCAGCTCCACCATCCACACGCAACTCCGAGAGCGGAACGCCCGAGTCACCCTCCATCGCCTTCAGCAGATCGCAGACCTGGCAGGCGATGCCTTCGAGGGTCGCCCGCGCCACGTGGGCGTCGGTGCTTCCGCGGGTCAGGCCCAGAATCGCACCGCGGGCGAAGGGATCCCAGTACGGCGCTCCGAGTCCGGCAAAGGCCGGCACGAGCACCACGCCGCCGCTGTCGGGGACGGATCCGGCGAGCGCGTTCACCTCCGGAGCGTTGCTGATCAGCTTGAGGCCGTCGCGGAGCCATTGGATCGACGCACCTCCCATGAACACGCTGCCTTCCAGCGCGTAGGTCGGAGCGCAGTCGTCAAGTTGCCATGCCACGGTGGTGAGCATGTTGTGTTCGCTGGCGACTGCGGTCTCACCGGTGTTCATCAGCAGGAAGCAGCCGGTGCCGTAGGTCGTCTTCGCCATCCCGGGCTCGACACAGGCCTGTCCGAAGAGCGCAGACTGCTGATCGCCGATCATGCCGCCGATGTGCACGGGTTCGCCCAGCAGCGGAGTCTCCGTGGCACCGAAGTCGCAGCTCGTGGGGCGGACATCGGGAAGCATCGCCGCGGGAATATCGAACAACTGCAGAAGCTCGTCGTCCCACCGGCCACGATGGATATCGTAGAGCAGCGTACGGCATGCATTGGAGACGTCCGTGCAATGCACCGTACCGCCGGTCAGATTCCAGAGCAGCCAGGAGTCCATGGTGCCGAAAGCGATGTGCCCGGCCTCGGCATCGGTCCGCAGTCCGTCCACCTCCTCCAGCAGCCAGTGGATCTTGGATGCGCAGAAATAGGGGTCCAGCAGCAGTCCGGTCCGTTCTCGCACCAGTTCGCGGTGGGCGGGCGTGTCGAACCGCTCGATGAGGTCGGCGGTCCGCCGATCCTGCCAGACGATGGCATTGTGGACGGGGCGGCCCGTGCGGCGATCCCACAGCACGACGGTCTCACGCTGGTTGGTGATCCCGATGGAGGCGATGTCGGCCGCGGAGAGTTCCGCCTGTTCGAGCGCCTCGATCATGGTCCGCCGCTGTGTGGTCCAGATCTCGGCCGCGTCGTGCTCGACCCAGCCCGGTTGCGGGAAGTGCTGAGCGAACTCGTGCTGTGCCATCGCAACGATGCCGCAGTGCTCGTCGAAGATGATCGTCCGGCAACTGGTCGTTCCCTCGTCGAGCGCCATCAGGTGGGCCATTGGTGCACTTCCTCCGTCGTGCGTCAGGTTCATTCGGTGATGTGGCATGATTGCTCACAAGTCACCCACAAGCAACCACCGTGATTCCGGAGTTTCTTCCGGTCGTTTCGGATGGGACCCCGAATTGCTAACTGTCTTGCAGTGACCGAATTGGAATTATCTGCACGTACCGGATCGTCGATTCACGCCGAAAAAAAATCCTCGTCCCCCTTTCACGCCCCATTCAGGACGGGTATTTGTTCAAATAGGTTCAAGAAGGACTGACCGATAAACCGATTTCCCGGGTGGATGGAACACCTGGCCCACCACAGGCCCGTCCCCCAACAGACTTCCTTCTCTTCTCTTCCGTCACCTCCAGGCTCCACCGCCTGGAGGTGATTTTTCATGGGCATCGCATTCGACGGAACCCCGCTCCCGGGTCCGTAAGCGGCCGGTCCGAGCGGCTGACGCTCCCCCACGCCGGCGACGGCGGCGCCATCTCCGTGCAGGACTCGAACGCCCACGGCCGCGTGCACCGGTTCACCCAAACAAAGTACTGAGTATGTATTCTGAACGCCTTCACACAGGGAGGGGTCCTCATGTTCACACCCGTACTCATCGCCATGTCGACCGGAGCAGTCGTCGCAATCGCCGTTGGCGTTGCCGTCGTACTGCTGATCATCATCGTGATCGCGATGTACAACAAACTGGTGCGGCTGCGTCAGTCGTGCAAGGAATCCTGGGCGGACATCGACACCGAACTCCAGCGTCGCCACGACCTGATCCCAAACATCATCGAGACGGTCAAGGGCTACGCGACGCACGAGAAGAGCGTCCTCGAGGAGGTCACGAAGCTCCGCAATCAGGCGGTGGCCGACAAGGACAAATCGCCGGCCGAGCGGGCCAAGGTCGAGGACCAGCTCGGCAAGGCGGCCGGCGGCCTGATGGCCACCTTCGAGGCCTATCCGGACCTCAAGGCCAACCAGAACTTCCTGCAGTTGCAGAACGAACTCAGCGAGACCGAGACCCGCATCGCCCGGGCCCGACGCTTCTACAACGCGAACGTCCGTGACTTCTCAAACGGCGTCCAGATGTTCCCCAGCAGCATCATCGCCGGGGTGGGTGGCTTCAAGGACGGTGAATTCGATTTCTTCAAAGCCGACGAGACGGCACGCGAAGCCGTGAAGGTCGACTTCGGCAGTTGAGGTCCCATTCACTGCACACGCATCTTTGCCGCGGCCGGCCTCGGCGGCATGCCCCGTGCTTCCGAGCAGCTGCCGCATTCGTCACCCACAGGAACCCCGCAATGAAGACTGATGAAGACCAATTGAAATGGGCCGAGAGCGATGGATTCCACCGCCAACTGATTCCGTTCGCGGTGATCGGGGCCGTGGTCGGCCCCTTCGTCGTGATGAGCATCATCGCCCACTTCACGGACAGCGACCGGTTGCTGCCCTCGCTGATCGACCTCATCCTCGGAGTCCCAATCGGCCTCGTCGGCGGGTACATCGTGGGACAGGCAGCGATGCAGGGCATCCTGCAGCGGATCCGCTGGGCACGGGATCATGGCTGGACCTACGAATCCAACGGCAAGGCGGCTCTGCAGTCGAAGGTCAAGAACGCCAAGGAACTCAAGCACGCCACCACCTACTGGAAGATGGCCACCAAGAACTGCCACATGACGCGCACCGTCAACGGCCGCGGAGCGTGCATCATGCTCGCATCCGAAGGCGACGACAGTAGCAACCAGACCCGCAAGCATCGGTCGTTCCTCGTCTTTGACGCCGGCACCGAGTGTGGACACATCGTGATCCACCCCCATCACATGACCGATGCGATCGACCTCCCCGGCGGCATGCAGCCGATCACGTTCGAGCTGAACGAGTTCAACAAGCAATGGACCGTCAAGGGCACCGACCCGAAATCGGCCTACGACCGAATCAGCCAGAAGACGATCGACTACCTCATGCAGCACGGAACCAACTATTCGGTCGAGTTCAAGGGCGGGCTGGTGATCGTCTCGTCGAACGCAGCCGACTACCGGTCGTTCCCCTCGCTCATGGGGTACGCCACCGGCCTGACCCGCGTCATCGAAGATGATCTCCTGCCGCTCTTCGACTTCCTCGAGAGGGAGCATGCGGCCGATGCATCGAAGGCCGCCGATCACAGTCATTCGTCGTGAGCAGGCGATACGGCCAATCGAATCAGAGCGG
>CAJWBW010000103.1:0-5860 GCA_913020415.1 uncultured Phycisphaerae bacterium
TGGGACCGGCTCGGCACCGACCTGCCGAGCCTGATCGCCGTCGGGGAGGCTCGCACCGCCATCGAACGACTGCCCGTGCTCGACACCGACGGAATCCGGGACGAATCGGAACTGCGACGGGCGATGCTGCTGCTTTCCGTGTTCGGGAACACCTACGTGTTCTGCGAGCCCGCGTCCGCCCTGCGACTGCCCGCCGGATTGTGCAGGGCCTGGAACGACATCGCGACGCGTCTCGAACGACCGATGATCATCGCTCACGCATCCATCGTGCTCCACAACTGGCGACGCATCGATCCATCCGGTCCCATCGTGGCGGAGAACCTGCGGACACTCCAGTGCTTCCGCGGTGGCCCGGACGAGGAATGGTTCTACCTGCTCACCGCGGAGATCGAGGCCGTCGGAGCGGAAGCGATTCCTTCGCTGGGGCAAATTCGCCTGGCGATCGGGCAACGTCGATACGGAGAGCTCCACGCATGCCTGGAACGCACCTCCGAAACCATCCACTCGATGACCAGAGTGCTGGAGCGGATGGAGGAACGGTGCCGGCATGCGGTCTTCTACCGGCGCATCCGGCCGTTCCTGAGCGGATGGCCCGAGCCCGGCGTGGTCTACGAGGGAGTCGATCGGCAACCACGCATCCTGCACGGAGGCAGCGCGGCCCAGTCGTCGCTGCTGAACGCATTCGATGCCGCCCTGTCCGTACCGCACGAACACCCGCGAACGCAGCCGTTTCTGCAGGCCATGCGGCACTACATGCCGCCGAGACACCGGCGATTCCTCGAGTGGCTGGAATCGGGAACCTCGCTGCGCGATATCGTTGCCGATGACCACGCACTCTCCACCCGATACGATCAATGCATCGACGCCCTCGTCCGCTTCCGACGCACCCACCAGCAGATCACGATGCGCTACATCACGGGACAGGCTCCCGATCGTGACCGGGCAGTCGGAACGGGGGGGACCGAGTACGCCGAGTTTCTGCGGCGGACACGGGACGAGACCTCCGATCGGCGACTCAACTAGGATTCATCCATGCTTCGCACGATCATGCTCCTCGTCCTGCTGCCCACCGGATGGTGCGGAGCGGAGTTCACCCTCGAGACGGTGGGGCCGGGACGATCGCTGCTCCGCGAGCTCGGGCGGCCGGTGCTCGTCTACAACCACGGAGAGCAGCTTGCCGTGGACGTCCCGCAGGACCGCACGCGGTCCTGCTACGTCCATCCCCTGTTCGGACTCGACGGCGAGGTCCTGACCGACGACTTCCCGCACGACCATCTGCATCACCGCGGGGTGGCCATGATGTGGCCGCGCATGAGGATCGGCGACCAATCGGTGGACCAGTGGCACCTTGCGGGCATTCGGACACGCAACGAAGGTCTGGACCTGCAAGCGGACGGAGCGACGGCGGTTCTGACCGCAACCAACATCTGGACACTGACCGACGGCACGGTCGCCGCCCGCGAGACGACGGTCTGGCGGGTGCATCCCTCCGATGCGGAAGGACAGGCCATCGACGTGGAGTCCACCATCACCGCGGGCAGCCGTCCGGTCACACTCCGGGGGGCGGCGTCACCCAAGGGATACGGTGGACATGTGATTCGTCTGGCACCGCGCACAGATGGACGCATCACCACGGATCGTGGGGCCATCGACGCCGATTGCGACCGACGGCCCTTCCGTTGGGCCGACTACTCGGGGACCTTCGACGATGCGGCGGGGCCCTCGGGCATCACCATGATGCCCGCTCCGTCCGGCCCCGACTATCCTCCGGCATGGCAGCTCCGACCGTATGGCGTGCTGGGCATCGCATGGCCCGGTCTCGCATCCCACACCATCGCCTGCGACTCGACCATCAGCCTTGGCTACCGACTGTGGATCCACCGGGGCCATGCCGACACCGCCCGCTCCGGAGATGCGTGGTCGGCATGGATGCAGGAACTGGGGCGTTCAACTCCAACCGACGCGCGATTCGATCCCCTGGGCACGGATGGGTGGTTCACCGTCGGAACCGCGCACTACGTCAACGAGGACGGTGTGCTGCACGGCTGGGGCAACGAGCCACGCAACTCATTCCATGTGTTTTCGAGGAACCTCGGCGACTTCGAGCTCGAAATGGAATTCAAGCCGGCGCCCGGAAGCAACTCCGGTGTCCAGGTTCGAAGTCGGGTGACCGATGACGGGACGGCCGTGCGCGGGTACCAGATCGAGATCGACACCAGTGAACGGGCATGGACCGGCGGCCTGTACGACGAACGCCGTCGGGGCTGGCTGGAACCGCTGGATGATCAACCGATCGCCAGATCCGCCTTCATCCACGAACAATGGAATCATCTTCGCGTCATTCTCGAGGGAGCTCACATCCGCAGCTGGATAAACGGCGTCCCGTGCGTTGACACCTACGATGCGACCGATCTGGAGGGCATCATCGCGTTCCAGGTGCATGGCGGATCCTGCGATGTGCGATGGCGAGCCATCGGCCTGACACCGCTGGGACGGCATCGATGGCATCCCGCATTCGACCGTTTCTCACTCTCCAACTGGAAGATGTCCGGCTCGGGTCGGTGGAGCGTCGAGAACGGCATCCTCGTCGGCCGACACACGGGCGATGGATCACACGCAGCCCGATTGATCATGGATCGGCCGCTCGACGACTTCACCGCACGAATCGAGTTCATGATCAGCCACGGTGACGCCGGCGTTCAGTTCCGAACCGACCATTCCGGCGAAGGCGGATCGATGGCCATCATTTCCGCAACGCCGAATCGCACCGGGGTCCTGCGGCATCCCGGCGACCCATCGGCAGCAACGGATGACGCGAGGCATGACGGAGATTCTGAACCGACGGAAACAGATCGATGGGACACCATCATGATCACCGCGGAGGGACCTCGCGTCGTGGTCCACGTCAACGGCAGAAAGACCGCAGACGTCATCGAGGAGACGCTGCATCCCGGTGGCGGATTCGGACTGTTTCTTCCCGAAGGGCAGGAGACGGAGCTTCGCGTCCGGTCCATCGAGTTCCTACGGCCCGATCCCGGCACCAGCACCGCCAACGGCATGCCGGCCTCGGCACGCTGATCACCCCTCTTCGGCCCGCAACTCGTCGACGATCTCCCGGATCTGCTTGGTGATCCGCATCTTCGCGTGGCGGATCGCCTGCGGGGTCATGCCGGTCTCATCCGCAACCGCATCGATTGAGGTGCCCCGAAGGCCGTAGAGCTCGAACGACTTCCAGGTCCGCTCCTCGACCCGATCCCGAACCCGATCCATCGCCCGGAAGAACAGCTGTTCGGTCCACTGGCGATCCCAGGCCGCGTCGGACGCCTCGTCATGCGCCGGAAGTTCCCGTTCCGGATCGATATTGAGATCCGGTCGGCGACGGCGAAACCGCGAACGGATTGCATTCAGGGTGACCCGCTTCAGGTACCCGCGGAATCTGCCCTTCGACGGGTCGTAGCGGAAGTCGGCGGACACCCGAAAGAATCCCATCAGGACATCCTGCAGGACATCGTCGACTTCCTGGGCCTTCAAGCCTGCATTCCGTGCGAAGCCCGCGATGACACGGGAGTACTTCTCCGCGAAATCGTTCCAGCCCAATTCGCGATCGATCGTGCCGTCGGCACGCAATCTGAGGAAGATGCTGGCTCGGGTGGCGTAGAGCGAATCCTCCCGTGAGGAGTCGTCCGGTTCTTCTTCGCGCGGCGACTCGGTGGCTTCCAGACCCGGCTCCGGCTGCACGGCGTCCGCGATCCGCACGAGCAGGGTCCACGGACCGATGATGATCATGTCCCGATCGGCCAGCGATTCCGGCTGGTCCGCATCGACCCGGATCCTGTTCAGGGACATGCCGCCACGACTGTCCAGATCCACCAGTACGGGACCTTGATCCCCCTTCTCGATGCAGGCGTGACGCCGAGAGACGCTGGGATCATCGAACACGCAATCGGATGCACTCGCACGCCCCAGCACCCACGGGCCTTCACCGCACAGGTCGATCCGGTCTCTTGCGGGACCACCAACGACGAGCAGGGACATGACGGGCTGGGCGGGCCGTGACTCCATGGGGCCCTTGTACCAGATGCAGGAACGCCACGCGATGTACCATGTAGCGATGGACATGAAATGGGATCAGAGATTTCTGGAACTCGCCGACTGCATCGCCACCTGGAGCAAGGACCCCAGCCGCGGCGTCGGATGCGTCATCGTCTCCCCGGAGAACCGAATCTGCAGCACCGGTTTCAACGGCCTGCCCACCGGCGTGGAGGACCATCCCGACCGACTGACCCGCCCCGCCAAATACGATCTGATCTGCCACGCCGAACTGAATGCGATCATCCACTGCGCACGGCACGGCGTCTCCCCCGACGGCTGCACCCTCTACTCGACGTTCTTCCCGTGCATCCAGTGCACGCTGGCGATCATCCAGGCCGGCATCGCACGGGTCGTGTCGTGGGATTTCGGCCCCGGCGACGAGCACTGGGCCGAGAGCATCGAGAAATCAAGGGTGATGCTCGGGGAAGCCGGCATCGAATTCCTGTTCCTGCCGCGGGCCGAAACCGCACCGACGGGGTGAACCACATCCACATAGGCTGCTATACTTTCTCCCTCCCATGATTCGCAAAGTACTCCACAGCAAGATTCACCAGGCCGTCGTGACCGAGGCACGCCCGGACTACCAGGGCTCGCTCACGATCGATGCGAACCTTCTGGACGAAACCGGGATCCGCCCCAACGATGCGATTCTGGTTGCGAACTGCGAGACCGGGTCCAGATTCGAGACCTACGTGTTCCGTGGCGAACCGGGCTCGGGCATCATCGGGATCAACGGTGCCGCCGCCCATCTGGCCTCACCCGGCGACAAGGTGATCATCATCCACTGGGCGCACATGACCGACGAGGAGGCCGTCCAGCACCATCCACGGGTGATCCTGATGAACGAGGACAACACCATCCGAGAGGCGATCAACTACGATCCCTGCCCGGCCTGATTTCCGACGAATCCCAAAAGAGAAACGACCCCGACACCAGGTGCCGGGGTCGTGTTGTTTCACTGGGTTCGCTGCTCAGATGCAGTTGCCCCACGATCCGATCACCAGCAGCAGGTCGGCCACATCGACCGAACCGTCGCCGTTGACGTCGGCCTGGCAGACGCCGCTGCACTGCCATTCGCCGATGACCAGAAGCAGGTCGGCAACGTTCACCAGCTGATCGCCGGTGACGTCCTCGTCGCATCCGACATCCTCGCAGTCGCTGGCGTTGATGCTGATGGCATCCACACCGGCTTCCACGACGGATCCCGCGCCCTCGTCCGAGACGGTGAAGCGGACGACGAACTGGTCGCTGGGCACGATGCCGCCGATCTCGTCGATCGCGAACTCGACGAAGTACCAGCCGCCCGAAGCCTCTTCACCGGTGGGACCGACCGTCTCGATCACCGTCCAGCTGGAGCCGCCGTCATCGGAGACGTCCACGACGAAGATGTCTTCGTTCGGGGCCGCACCGAAGTCGTTGGAGTACCAGCGTGCGTAGGACAGCACTGCACCGGGCACGCTCGCATCGAGCACGATGGAGGTGAGCGAACTGGAGCCGCCGTCGACGTCGCTGTTACCTTCGACGTTGTCGGTCAGCCAGCAGCTTCCACTGCCGTCGAAGTCGGTCGCCGGATCTCCTCGCTGACCGCCACCGGCGGGCACGCCGCGGTCCCACTGGCCGTCGTTCGCGTTGCCCGTGACCGTCCAGCCCGCATCCGATTCGCCGTCGTCCTCGAACACCACCACGTAGACCGTGGAGATCGAATCCGCGTCATCCGTGCTGTAGTCGTTGCCTTCGACGGACGAAGCCGTCGCACGCCAGGTGACCA
>CAJWBW010000104.1:0-5860 GCA_913020415.1 uncultured Phycisphaerae bacterium
ACTCGTTGAACACGCGTTCCATGTGCACGGTCCGTTCCTGGAGATCGCCGGGACGCTCGAGGACGAGGCTGCGGAGTCCGCGAAGTTCCTCCTCCATGACCTCCCGGTCTTCGGGGTGGTACCGCTCGGGGTGCTTGCGGACCCGTTCCAACTCGCGTCCGAGTTCGGCGATCTTCCGGTTGATGGACTGGATCTTGCGGAGCAGCGGCTGGATCTTCGCGGTGCGAAGGCAGCATTCCTCGAGCAGCGTCGCCATCTTGCGGCGTCGCATGTTCATGGTGCGGCAGATCTCCGCGGTGGTCGCCTTGTCGACGCGGGTGCCTTCCAGTTGCTCCCAATCGAGTTCGTTCCGCTTCAGCAGCCGCTGGACGGTCGCGATGTTGACGGGGATCCTGGAGGCGATCTTCTCCTTGGCATTCTCCTCGGCCGTCGAGATTCGCATGGTGCGGTCGAAGGGCAGGTCGCCGTTGTGCACCTGCTGAAGGATCTCGACCGCCTGCATTGCCGCGTAGTCGGATTCCAGGACCTTGCGGCGGAAGATCATGCGGGTGGTCTCGATCTTCTTGGCGAGCCGGATCTCCTCCTCCCGGGTGAGCAGTGGAATGGTGCCCATCTGGGTCAGATACATCCGGATCGGGTCGTCGATTCGCTTGGTCGAGACCTCCTCGATGGCGGCCTCGCGTTCGGACTCGTCGAGCAGGCCGTCCCCGCCGTCGTGCCCGGGGGCTGCGCTGGTGTTCGCGGATTCGGCCTCGCCGTCCTCGCTCTCCTGCTGGGCCTGCTCCTGGATGAGCTCCTCGCCGTTCTTGAGCCCGAAGGTCATGAAGGGGTTGTCCCGCTTGAACTTCAGGTTGGTGTGCAACGGTGCGTAGAACTGATCGCCGTTCCGGATCCTGCGGTCCTGGTAGTTGATCAGCTCGATGGAGAGCGAATCGAGCAGGACGAGCAGCTGGTCGATCTTGGTCGGATGGACCATCTCATCGGGAATGGATGTGTTGAGCTCCTCGTAGCTCATCCACTTCCGCCCGTGGCTGTGCTGCACGAGCGATTTCAGGCTTGGATGTAGGTGTCGAAGTTTCATGATCGTCGGAATCCTCTGCTTGGTCTCCCCGTCACCGGGGTCGATCTTTTCCGGGTCCGGCCCGGGGTGGTGGTCTTCTCAGTTCCGGGCGTTCCGGTGGATTGCGGCCGCGTTGGGGCCTTGTTCTCGAATGGTCCGGAGCGCTTCCAGAAGCACGCCGGGATTTGATGCGGAAACATCGAGTTGCGAGAGCCGTTGCTGGGCGTGGGCGTGATTCATGCAGGCCTGAAAGGCCTCGGTCACGCGTTGGAGCGGGCTTCTCGAGTCGTAGTCGTCCGCGGGTTCGTCGACCAGTCGTTGGCCCTTGAACCAGAGGTTTGATGCGAGTTCGTGGATGCGTTCATCCGCGACCTCCCGGTGCAGATCGTGGATGGTGGTGGAGCCGCCCTGGGCGATCCGCGTGAGCACCTCGTGCGCGAGGGCGCGGTTCCGATCGTCGATGAAGCAGTCGATCTCGAGGAGGGTGTGTCCCTCGCGATGGGGGGCTTCGTCGTCGAAGAGCAGGACCGCGAGGTACTCCTGTTCCGCGAGTCGTCTTCGATTCGAGACTTCGGGGAGATGCGGATTGAACATGCCGTCGACTTCCTGCGGCTCCGGATCGGATGGCATCGGCTGTCCGGTGGGGCGTGAGCGGGCGACGGTGTCGGCATCGGCCAGCATGCTCTCGATGACACTGGACGGCATGTCGGTGAGTTCGGACACCTGATTGATGATCATCGCACGCCGGATGGGCTGGGTGCGGGCCAGGCCAAGCCGGGCGAGGGTGGCGATGAATCCCTCGATCGCCTGCTGTCGTCCGGCCATTGTCTCCTGCTTGATGTAGTCCCGGCTGAAGCGGTCCAGCATGTAGTCGAGCACGGTGATGCGTGCCTCGAGGGCGGCATCGAATCGCTCCCGGCCCCGGTCACCAGTCAGGATGTCGGCCGGATCCCGGCCGTCGGGAAGAATGCAGATGAAGACGTCGACGGGGTGGTTGATCATCACCTCCATCGCCCGCTCCGCTGCTCGCTGCCCCGCCTCGTCGCCGTCGAAGAGGAGGATCACCGTATTGGCGATACGAGAGAGAATGCGTGCGTGGTCGTCGGTCATCGCGGTCCCGAGCGTTCCCACCGCGTTGCGGAAGCCACCCTGGTGACAGGCGATCACGTCGGTGTAGCCCTCGGTCACGATCGCAACCTGCTGATCCATGATCGACTTTCGGGCCAGATGCAGTCCGTAGAGGGTCCGCCCCTTCTGGAACAGTTCGGTCTCCGGGCTGTTGAGATACTTCGGATTGTCCTCGGGATCGAGAATCCGTCCGCCGAAGGCAATCGGGGTTCCGCTTTCGTCGCAGATGGGGAAGATCAGCCGGTTGCGGAAGTAGTCGTAGTTGCCCGGGCCGTTGGTTCGCTCGCGAAGGAGACCCGCCATTCGGGCGGATTCGATGGTTTCGCTTCGATTGCCGAGGGTGTTGAGGAAAGTGTCCCATCCCGCCGGTGCACAGCCGACCATGAACGACTCGACAACTTCGGAGCTCATGCCACGGGTCTCGATGACCTGCCGCGCGACTCGTCCATGCTCCGGATGCTCAAGGCAGCGTCGGAAGAAGTCCTGAGCGAATCGATTGGCCGCCGTGACCCGTTCCCGATTGCTGCGGCGCTGCTTGTCCTCGGGGGAGGACGGCCGGCTGGAGAGTGTGATGCCGGCCTTGTCGGCCAGCATGGTGAGGGCTTCGCGGAAATCGATTCGAAGGTAGTTCTGGATGAAGGTGAAGGCGTCGCCGCTCGCGCCGCAGGAATGGCATTTGTAGAAGGCCTGGCTCTTGTGCGTCACGACGCAGAACGATGCGTTCTGGTCGTCATGGAAGGGGCAGAGGCCGACGTGCTCGCGCCCCCGAGGCTGGAGTGCGACGTGGGTGCCGATCAGTTCGACGAGATTGGTCGCTTCCTTCACGCGATCGACGTCCGAGCGATCAGCCATTGCGCACCGCCTCCGCGCTTCGAAGTCCGGTCGGAAACTTCGAAAATGCCGCGACGTCCCGTGCTGTGGCCAGGAATGAACCCACTGTCACCTGTTCCCCGATGCCTCCGGGCGGAGGCGGTCCCCAACGCTGCTCGTGATGCAGCTTTGGCGTATCACGATCCCTGTTCACCCCGCCCAAAGAGTTCGGCGGGAGAACATTCCCATCAGTTCAGTTGCGTGTTCCTGGGGTCCGAAATGCGATGTGGGAGTCTCTTTCGCCGCCCAGAAGGGGGGAAGATGATGCACCCCGAGGTGAAGTTCGGACCTCGTACTCTCTTACACTACGCCCCGTGACGAAACGGTCAAACGAGCGAGACGTCAAATTCGGAAAAAACCCGGTACTCGCACCAGATTTACTGGGTTTTTTGTTGAGTCCGGGAATGTCGATCAGGAGGCTGCTGCGGCGGCCTTCTGTTGGCGGGTCCAGCCGTACTTGCGCTTGAGCGGCTTGACCACCAGCCCGTTGCGGATCGCCCTGGTCGATGCCTTGATGCGTGCGGGCTTGCCGTCGATGACGGCTCGTACCGTCTGCAGATTCGGCTTGATCTTCCGCTTGGAAACGCCGGAGATGTTGAGACCGATGCCGCCCTTGTACTTGGGGAGACCTCGATAGTGGATCTTGCGACCAACCGTCGTCCGTGCACCGGTGAAATGGCAAACTCGTCCCATGTCGTGTCCTCCGGGGAAGAGAGGGATTATACGGGTTCCCCCCATGGATTCAAGCCCCGAAGGGCCCGCATGGCCGGTGGGCTGGATGGAGGGCTTGGAAGTGCCGTTTCGGGGGTCCAGAGGTGGTCTAGGCGGTCTTGGACCGTCTGGAAATGTCTTCCAGGGGTGCTCTGGTCTCGATGGCCTTGCGATCCACCACGTAGGTGACCGAGGTGTTCTCCATGTCCGGCAGGTCGTACATCAGATCGAGCATGTAGCTGTCGATGACGGCCCGAAGCGCCCGTGCTCCGGTTCCCCGCTCCATGGCCTGCTGAGCCAGTGCCTCGAGCGCGTCGGGGGTGAACTCCAGGGAAGCTCCCTCGAGTTCGAAGAGGTGCTGGTACTGCTTGGTGATCGCGTTGCGCGGTTCCGTGAGAATCCTGACCATCTGCGGAGTATTGAGGGGCAGGAGGGGAGTGATGATCGGAAGACGTCCGATCAGTTCCGGAATCAGTCCGAAGGACAGGACGTCCTGGGGAGTGACGAGGCCCAGATGGGTGTTGATTTCATCGTCCTCGTGCGAGGCGACCTCGGGTTCCCGGTCGGCGGCATCGGCCATGAACCCGATTCGCTGCTTGCCCATCCGCTTCTGGATGATCTCTTCGAGGCCTTCGAACGATCCACCGCAGATGAACAGGATGTGCGTGGTGTCCATCTGGATGTACTGCTGTTCGGGGTGCTTGCGTCCGCCCTGCGGGGGAACGTTGGCCACCACGCCCTCGAGCATCTTCAGCAGCGACTGCTGGACGCCTTCGCCGGAAACGTCGCGGGTGATGGAGACGTTGTTCGAGGTCTTGCCGATCTTGTCGATCTCGTCGATGTAGATGATGCCGCGCTGGGCGGATTCCAGATCGTAGTCGGCCGCCTGCAGCAGCTTGAGCAGCAGGTTCTCGACATCCTCTCCGACGTAGCCGGCTTCGGTCAGCGTGGTGGCGTCGCCGATTGCGAACGGTACGTTGAGGACCCGGGCCAGAGTCCTGGCCAGCAGCGTCTTGCCGGTGCCGGTCGACCCGATCATCAGTACGTTGGACTTGTCGAGTTCGACCTCGGAGTCCTCGTTCTCGAGGTGCGCGAGTCGCTTGTAGTGGTTGTGAACGGCCACCGAAAGGGTCCGTTTGGCATCGACCTGTCCGATGACGTACTGGTCGAGGAACTCGTTGATCTGTCGGGGAGACGGAATCGTGGTGAAGAGCGGCCGATTGCTGCTCATCCGCCTCTTTTCCTGCCGGAAGATGTTCTGGCAGAGGTCGGTGCAGTTGGAGCAGATGTAGATGTCGCTGGGGCCTTCCACCATCGGGCCGACCTCGCGGGACGTCTTGCCGCAGAACGAACAGGTCGTGACCCGCCGCCCGCGAAAGCCGCCGTCATCCCCTCCGTCGCCTCCCGAACCTCCGGGACCCTCGGGGCCTCCGGCCCCGCCGTCGGACGCGTCGGAACTGCCGGTGCCGCTCGCACCGTCGCCGGTTTTGTCGTTGGTGGCGGCCAATGGATTCGGATCGCCGGCTCGTTCACGGGCCGCGTCGACCATCCGCTGGATCATGTCCTCTGGTACTCGATCAAACACGAGATCGTCCTTCTCCCACTTGCTGCATGGTCCGGTGGACCAGCCCTCCTCCAGTGTACCCGCGGATTCCTTCCCGTCGGGTGAGCATCACGGGAAGAAGTTTCCCGGTGCTCGAGCAGTGTGGCATTGATTTCCTCGGCACGGAAGCCGTATTTTCAACCTCACTCCTCTTTCGTGGATTCATTGGGTTCCAAAGTGCCGTTGATGACCGAATCGGACTTCGTTTCGACCGTATCGGACCCGGGTGATCCCGCGTGCATGGTGTCGACGGACCGGGGGGCATGCTGGCCCAGGATGACGTTTCGGGCCTGCTCGAATTCCTCGTCGCTCATTTCGCCCCGTTCACGCATCTTGCGAAGTTGTCCAAGGGTGAAGCCGTCGTCGAGGGATGAGTCGCCATCTCCCGTCGACCGGCGGATGAACACCAGCAGGAGCCAGCCCACGATGACGATCCCGATCAGGATCAGCATCCAGGGCATGATTGCGAAGAAGACCTCTCCGGGTTG
>CAJWBW010000105.1:0-5838 GCA_913020415.1 uncultured Phycisphaerae bacterium
CAACGCGGCCATGCAGGACGGCGTGGGAATCGATTACATCGACGGAACCCCGCGGCCCCTTGGGAACGACGGGAATCACTACGACGTCGCCATCAACGATGGGCCCAATTCCTACTTTGCAGGAAACACACCTCGATCCAATGCTCTTGCGGACGCCCTGCACGACGCCTCCGATCACCTTCCGGTGCTGGCCGCCTACACCCAGCCGGCCGTGCTGTCCTGCGTCCTGCAACCGATCTTCGATCCAGTGATCGTGGGTGGATCGATCGATGTGCTGTTGACGGTGGACAATGCCGTCGATGTCCAGATTCCCCAGGCCGGTGCTCCGCTCAACTGGACCGCGACGGGGACCGGGGTGCTCGATGGAGTGGTTGAATCGGGCTCGGTGTCGTCCTCGAGCTCTCCATCCTTGATCCCGTTGAGCGTTCCGGCGGACACCGTCGGGGTCACGACGGGGCAGGTGACCATCGATTCACCAGATCAGGGGACCCAGCAGGTTCCTGCGGTGCTCGAGACCACGGGGACGGTTCTCCGGCACTCGGTTCCGTCCTTCTCGTCCGTCAACGACGAGAACTTCAGGGTCTTCACACTCCAGTTCGAAGCCGACAGCGGTGTCCACCCCATCTCGGTGGATCTCTTCAACTACGGCTTCGAGTCGATTCAGGCCCGATTGGATTTCGACGCGATCGAGTCTCCGGGTCCTCCCTACGCATTCGTCGGCGAGGCGGTCTCCGATCTCGGAACGGGATCGATTACCATCCCGTTCACGTTCGACACCACCGGTGCCGCTCCGGGTGTCTACGTCGAGAATCTGACCGTCAGCACGAGTGACGAGGATCTGTCGGGTGAGCAGTCCGATTCGATCATGCTGGTACTGTCCGTGGAAGTCATCGAAGTCGCTTCGTGCGAAGGCGACTTCAGCGGCGACGGTCGCACCGATGTGCAGGATCTGCTGTTCGTGATCGAGAACTGGGGGGCCGCCTACGACATCGAAGACCTCCTCCTCGTCATTTCCGACTGGGACTGTCAATAGGTCCAAAAACGACCCCAAAGTCGATTTTCGGCGCCTTGGACCGCGGAAATGAGCCCATTTTTCTTTCCTTCCCCTAGGTCATCGCGTACATTTTGAGCCATGGGTTCGGCATCGGCCGACCCGGGAGTGGAGCAAGAAACCGGCCGTCGGTCTCAGAACCCCGGCCCACTGGATGGAGAAGGATCAATGAAATCCACGCTGCTTCGTGCCGCAGCCCCCGCGCTCGGCCTGGCCTTCATGACATCAGCCGCTTCGGCCGAGCTGGTCATCACGGGCGTCTTCGACGGACCGCTGTCGGGCGGAACCCCAAAGGGCGTCGAGGTTTACGTCCTCGAGGACATTGCCGACCTGAGCCAATACGGCATCGGTTCTGCAAACAACGGTGGCGGAACCGACGGAAACGAGTTCAGTTTCCCCGCCGACTCCGTCTCCGCCGGAACCTTCATCTACGTCTCATCCGAGGCTTCGAACTTCGAAGCATACTTCGGGTTCGCTCCCAACTACACCACTGGTGTCATGGGCATCAACGGTGATGATGCCGTCGAACTGTTCTTCGGTGACACGGTCATCGACACGTTCGGTCAGATCGACGTCGATGGCAACGGGACGACCTGGGAGTATCTGGACAGCTGGGCCTACAGGGTCGACGGTGTCGGTCCCAACGGCACGGCCTTCGTGGACACCGACTTCACCTACGGTGGTCCGAATGCCCTGGACGGCTGCAGCGACAACGGCACCTGCGAAAGCCAGGCGCCCCTGGGCACATGGCAGCCAGGCGGCTCCGAGCCCGTCGTGCACGTGGTCTACGCCGGCAACTTCTACTACAACCCGCAGACCGTCGATGTGAACATCGGTGACACCATCCAGTGGATCTGGGAAGGCGGCAACCATGACGCCGTCGACGGTGACATCGACAACTGTGCAAAGTCCGGAGAGTACTTCGACGTTCTGATCACCGCCTCGAACCCGACCGCCGAATGGGTCGTCTCCGAGGACGCACCGGCGCAGATCGACTACTTCTGCACCGTGGGTTCCCACTGCGCCTTCGGCATGGTCGGCACCATCAACGTGCTGGATGCCGGTGTGCAGGACGCCGACGAGGACACCATCCCGGACGAGCAGGACAACTGCCCCGACGATGCGAACGTGGATCAGGCCGATTTCGATGAAGACGGTGTCGGCGATGTCTGCGACAACTGTCCGGACGACGCCAATGCCAATCAGGCCGACGGCGACGGCGACCTGGTCGGAACCATCTGCGACAACTGCCCTGACGATGCCAATGCCGATCAGGCCGACAGCGACGGCGACGGAAACGGCGACGCGTGCGATCTCTGTCCCGGCGAAGACGACAACTTCGACGGCGACGAGAACGGTGTGCCGGATTGTCAGGAAGTCGATGTCCCCGAAGGTCTTCGCATCAGCGAGATTCGGATCGATCAGCCGGGGTCCGATTCCGACGAGTACTTCGAGCTGCAGGGGCCGGTCGGCACCAACCTCGAGGGAATCAGCTACATCGTGATCGGAGACGGATCCGGTGGAGCCGGATCGGTCGAAGCCGTCGTCAATCTGACGGGTGTCATCGACGACACCGGGTACTTCCTGGTCGCCGAGGATTCGTTCACCATCGTGGATGTGGCCGAGGCCGATCAGGTTGCCAGCATCAACTTCGAGAACAGCGACAACGTCACTCATCTGCTGGTGGCCAACTACACGGGTGGTTTCGCAGATCTCGATGCGGATGACGACGGTGTGTTGGACAGCAGTCCGCCGTGGCTCCAATTGATCGATTCCGTCTCACTGGTCGAGACCAACGACGGAACCGGTGACCGGTACTACGGCGAAGCCGAAGTCGGCCCGACCGTCGACGGCTTCGTGCCCGGACACGCCTACCGGTGCGCCGGGTCCGGCGAGTGGACCATCGGACTGTTCGATTCGTTCGACGACGATACGCCGGCGTCAGCGAACCTCGACTGCATCCCCAAGGAACCGACGGGCGCCTGCTGCGTTGGCGAGGTCACCGGCGACTACTGTGTCGACGGACAGACCTTCGAGGAGTGCAGCAACCTCGGCACCGATCCCACCAGCAACGGCTGGTTCCAGGATGAGACCTGCGAGGACATCGGTTGCGGCCTTGCCGCCTGCGAAGGCGACTTCGACGATGACGGCAAGACCAACATCGCCGACCTGCTGTTCGTGATCGCCAACTGGGGCAAGCCGTACACCGTGACGGATCTTCTGCTGGTGATCTCCGATTGGAACTGCGGCGTCTGATTCGATCCGCAAGAGAGTTACTTCACCGGCCCGGCGCGTCAGCGTCGGGCCGGTTCCGTTTACAGCGTCCGGTCTTCACGCGGCGTCCCGTCGGTGGCGTGCTGCGATGGAGAAACGCCACGAAATGCGGTGCGTTCGATGGTGCTTGTCACCAGTTTCACCAGTTCCGCGTCGTCGGTCTGGATCCAGCCCCGTTCACCATTTCCAAGTTCGATGTGCAGCCAGTCCGGACGGACCTCGAGCACCTCGAATTCCACACCACGGTTGATGGGTTCCTCGAACTGGGGCGAGAAGCTGTCGGCATTGCCCTTGCGAACGATGACCTGATCCCCGATGAGCACCCCGCGTCGCTGGTCGGATGCCATCCCAAGGTCCAGGACCGCGGAGACGCCCAGCAGGAGCGAACATGCGGCGGCGGTGCCGGCCAGATAGTTCCAGCCCGGGTATTTTCGCAAAGCACGGAGTCCGAGGGCCCCCCACAGAATCAGCCACGTCAGTCCGAAGCCCCAGAGTCGGGCCCGCAGAGTCCAGTTGTCGTGCCAGAAGGCAAGCCTGCGAAGCAGGGCTTCGTGGCCGTCGTCCGCAATCAGGGGGCGGACCTGTGATCGGGCGTATTCCAGATTGGCGTTCAGTCGTGGATCGTCGGGAATGAGCCGCTCGGCCCGAAGATAGTTGGCGATGGCGAGTCCGAGATCACCGGCCTGGAACCAGGCGTTTCCCAGATCGTAGAACAACTCTCCGTTGTGAATCCCATCGTCGACGAGCAACTGGAATTTCGTGGCGGACTTGCGGAAGGCCTCGGTGGCTTCGGCGGGATCGGTTCGGAGCATCCCGGCGGCGCGATCGTAGGCGGCCTGGGCCTCTTCGAGGATCTGTCGCTGTTGACTTCCATCGAGTTCGGCGCCGCTCACGGGCACCGATACGGCGAGGGGTCCGATCACGCACGTGAGCATGGTCAAGAAACGGTAGGGCAGGCGGTTGGTCATCGAAGTCGGGCCCCCTGGAGATTTCTGATGCATCGGCTGGCCGCGTCGGTCAGGTCGTGGTCCGGTCGGGTCGAAGTCCCGGAGAACTGGTGCAGTTCGCAGGTCGAGAGGAAGGTATCGATCTCTTCGATCAGTGCATCCGGAGCCCGGTGCTCGGTGAGCAGGCGACGGATGTCGTTGCGGGTCATTCCAGCTTCGGGTTGATTCAGGCGATCGGCCACGAAACCGGTCACCGCCGCCGCGAGTTCGCCGCTTCCTTCGGCTTTTTCGAGCCGTCGCTGGGCATTTGCGGCCGCCGACTTGAAGCGGGTCCGCGCGTGGTCCCCCTTGGTTCTGATTCGACGCTGGTTCGCAGTCAGCACCCCCAGGAACAGGACCGGCGGCAGGATCAGCACAAGAAGCAGTCCGGCGGACGGTTTCACGGATTGATCCGTCAGAAGCGATGGTCCGGTGTAGTTGGCCAGCAGGCCGCCACTGACATTGCTCAGGTTGTCCGACCCCGTTGAGACTGCTCCCGTCGCGCTCAGCACATTGGCGGTGGAGACATTCGTCGCGGGACGGACCGAGATCGGAATCGGCTTGCTCCAGGAGGTCTCGTAGCTGCGTGAGGTCGGATCGAAGAACGTGAACGGCAGGGAGGGGATTTCCTCGACCGAATCACTGGTGGCTCGGATCGTCTGGGTGAACACCTTGGTTGATCCCTCGACCGATCCCCCGAGCTGTTCGCGGGGCACCCGGAACTCCGAGGCCAGTTCCGGCATCCGATCCAGGGCCGGGGCCTGAAGCAGGTCGAGGTTCGACGGTCGACGCCCGCGGTCGGCCACCCGCATGGTCACGGTGATGGGATCGCCCACGGCGACTTCGGTCGGGGATGCGGAGACATCGAAGACGTATCGTCCCACGGCTCCGCTGAACCATACGGGTTGTCCGTCCGTCGGGAGCGGTCGGACCGTGACGTCCGGTGCGATCGGGGCCGCGGTGATCGGTCGGGTCTCGTCGATGGACAAGCCGGAGTTGAAGAATCCACGGCTTCGGGTCAGGCTCACCGGATACTGCATGGTGATGCCGATGTCGTCGAAGCTGATGGCTCCGGTTCGATCCGGCCAGTCCTCGACCTCCAGTTCGTAGAGGTACGCGATGGCCTGCTCGCCATCCTCACCCGGCACGGTCACCATGCGCCCTCGGGGACTCTGACGCCGGGATTTCAGGTCGTCCATGACGCCGGTGAAGGGACCCCACCTGCTGTCGGGGTCGACTCGATTCCACATGTCACGTGACGAGAGTTCGGTGCCGTACTGAAGATCCCGATAGGGCTTGATCCATATCTGCAGGGTGAGTCTCGTCGATTCGCCGAGGTACAGCTCGCGGGGATCCCCCGACACCTCCACGCGAAGAAGATCCTCGGCCTCCGATGCCACGAATGTCAGTTCGATCGGGGCCGTACGGAACTCGGTGCCGTCCACCTCGATGATGAATTCTGGGATCGTGTAGGTCCCCGGCTGTCCTGCGCCGGCGAGAAAGGTCCATTCGACGGTTCGCCGGGTG
>CAJWBW010000106.1:0-5832 GCA_913020415.1 uncultured Phycisphaerae bacterium
GGGTCCGGTGCAACGCGTCGCCCACGGCGGCGAATCGCTCCGCGGGCCATCGCTTGTCGGGCCGGTTTGCACCGGGCACCAGCAGCAGGAGGGGGTCGTCGCCCAGTCCGAGTCGACGCAGCGATTCCCGATCCCGCTCGGTGACGGTCAGTTCGAGCCGTGCGTCTTCGTGTTCGTCTCCGAACGCAGCCCGGGCGATCCGCATGTAGTGATCGACGGTGGACGTCGGTCGACTGCGATCCGAATCGGCAATCGGGTGGGTGAGCAGGACGCCGCGTCCGTCCCGGCGGGTGCCGATCCGGATCGGTGCCCCCGTCCAGCGTGCGGTCAGGGCCGACCGGAAGGAACCCGGCAGCAGCACGACCGCATCGGGGCGGGATCGCCCCAGTCGTCGACCGTTTCGAATGGGTCCGAATACGCCTCCGGTCTCGAGGGGCGTCACGTGATCGAACCAGGGCGAGCCCTCGACGATGGGGTGCAGGTTGGCGGAAGCCGCCAGGGTGATTTCGGCGGTGGGGCAGGCGGCCCGCGCCGCACGAAAGAATCCGCTGGCCATGATCGTGTCCCCGATCCATGTCGGAGCAATGAGCAGCAGTCGTTCGGCATCGCTCGGGACGATCATGCGTCGAGGCTCGTGATGACGTCCACCGCGGCGGAGATGGAATCGACGATCGCATCGGGTTGGGGGTCGTCCATGCTGGATACGCCGCCCATCGTGAGCAGGATGGTCCTGCAGCCGGCGGCCTGTCCGGCGCGGATGTCGCGGACCTGATCTCCGAGCATCCAGCTTGCGGCAAGATCGATGTCGAGCGATTCGGCGGCCTCCAGGAGCATGCCGGGGCCCGGCTTGCGGGTGTGGTGGGAGCCGCGGAAGCGTTCGACTTCTCCGTCGGGATGCCACGGACTGTGGTACCAGTGCCGGATCAGTTCCTGTCCGGTCGCATCGGCGAGTTGCCTGCGGATCTCGGCGTGGACCGCATGCACATCCTCCTCGGTGAAGAGACCGCGTGCGACCCCGCTCTGGTTGGTCACCACGACCAGCAGCCATTCCGCGTCGTGCAGCGTCTGCAGCGCGTGCGGTGCGTCATCGAAGAGCTTCACCCCGCGGGGGTCGCCGAGGTGGTCGTCGTTGTCGATGATTGTGTTGTCCCGGTCCAGAAAAACGCCGCGGGCCATGATTCAGAACTCCCGTCCAAAGCAGGTCCGAACGGACCTGGCCGCATGAATCATGGGGTCGTCGATCGGGACCAGTCGCTGGCCGTCGGCCGCTTCGCTCAATGCGATGTGGTCGATGTCTCCGTTTCGCCAGACCACCATGCGGTTCAGCTCCCCCGCGACGAGCAGTTCGAGTGCGGCCACGCCGAACCGGGTCGCGAGGACCCGGTCCATGGCGACCGGCGGGCCGCCGCGCTGGACGTGCCCCAGCACCGTGGTGCGTGATTCGAAGCTGGTGCGTTCCTCGATGGCGGCTGCGACCAGATGGCCGATTCCACCGAGGCGGATGGGATCCATGCTGCCTTCGACGACCTGCGAGATGATCTGCGATTCGCCTTCGGGATGAGCTCCTTCGGCACACGCGATGATCGAGAAGCCGGCGGGTGATCGCATGCGATCCTCGAGGTATTCGCAGATCAGATCGATGGAGAACGGGATCTCGGGCAGCAGGATGACGTCGGAGCCGGATGCGATGCCCGCCGCGAGCGTGAGCCACCCCGCATTGCGTCCCATGAGTTCGCACACCATGACCCGGTGGTGACTGTCCGCCGTGGTGTGGAGTCGGTCGAGCGAAAGGGTCGCGGTGGTCATCGCGGTGGTGAAGCCGAAGGTCAGATCGGTGCCCAGGATGTCGTTGTCGATCGTCTTGGGCACCCCGATGCACGGAACACCGGCGTCGACCAGCGGCATGGTGCAGGCGATGGTGCCGTCGCCGCCGACGACGATCATCGCATCGATTCGATGCTCCTCGATCGTGCGCAGGCATTGATCGGTCGCGTCGATGAAGGTGGTCTTTCCGTTCTGCTCGACGGGGAAGTGCTGCGGACTGATCCGGTTGTTGGAGCCCAGGATGGTCCCTCCGCGGGTCAGGATTCCCGACACGTCCGACGGGGTCAGCAGTTCGACCTGATTGCGAATGAGCCCCTCGTATCCGTTGAGGATGCCGACGACCTCGATGTCGTGCTGGAACATGGCCGACTTCGACACGGCACGGATCACCGCGTTGAGTCCGGGGCAGTCGCCGCCGCCGGTCAGCAGCCCGATGCGTTTGGTGGTTGGGTCGGTCGCCATGGATTCACCGGGGGCTACCGTACCATTTCCGTCGGTCGAACCGTGAGTTCGTTGATCGAGACGTGCTCCGGAGCGTCCATCGCCCACCGGATCGTGGCGGCGATGTCGTCGGGCTGCAGGATTCCCTCCATCCTCCGGTACCACGCCTGGGTCGCATCCCGGGAGGGAGCGTGGGCGATCGTTTCGGGCAGGGCGGTGTCGACCGCTCCGGGCGCGATGAGCGAGACCCGGATCCGATTGCCGTCCTCGCGACGACGTACGGCCAGTTCGGCCCGAAGTCCTTCGCTGATCACGTGCAGTGCGGACTTGCTGGCGCAGTAGACGGTGGCGTCCGGGAACAGGGTGTGTCCGGCCACCGACCCGATCGAGACGATGTGTCCGCTGCCCCGTTCGAGCATGTCGGGAAGGACGGCCGCGATCGCGTGGAGGCTGCCCAGCACGTTGACGTTCATGATTCGACGCCAGTCGGCGGGATCGGCCTCGGGCATCGGGGCCACAGGCATCACCCCGGCTGCGTTCACGAGACCGGCGATGCCGCCGAAGCGATCGCATCCGGCCCGGACCGCGGCCCGGACCGCTTCCTCGTCGCTGACGTCGCATTCGCATGCCATCGCCTGGCCGCCCGCCCGGCCGATGGCGTCGCAGACCGGGTCCAGTGTTTCCCGGCGACGCCCGGTGAGCAGAATGGATCGTCCCGATTCGGCCAGTGCGGCGGCCGTGGCCGCTCCGATGCCGCTGCCCGCGCCGGTGATGACGATGCAGCCGTGTTGGGTTCCGCTCATGGTGTCCTCCCGGCACGCCTCGGGTGCTCGGGATACCATCCTACTGTCATGGCAGCACCAACGCCCATCGCACTTCGCTCTCCCGAAGCCACCGACGCTTCATCACTCGTCGCGGCGCGACGCGACAAGCTCCGCCGATGGAGGGAGGATCTGGGACTCGAACCCTACGGCCATCGCGTCGACGGTCTGATCTCGCTCGACGAGGCCCGTGGAATCTTCGACCCGTCGGCCCACGATGCGTGGGCCGCGGCGCAGGAGTCCGGTGATCCGATCGAGGATCCCCGTCCCGTGGTGAAGGTCGCCGGACGGTGCGTGCAGCACCGCGCCATGGGCAAGCTGGTCTTCATGGTGCTTCGTGATCACACCGGTGACCTGCAGGTCAGCCTCTCAAAGCAGGAGATGGAACCGGCTGCGTTCAAGCTCGCATCCAAACTGGACTACGGAGACGTGGTGGTCGCGGAAGGCCGCATGGGCATGACCCGCAAGGGGGAGATCTGTGTCTGGGCGAGCGATTTCCAGGTGCACGCCAAGTCGCTGGCGCCGCCTCCGGAAAAGTACCACGGTCTCACCGACCAGGAGGCGCGGTACCGGCGTCGCTACGTCGACATGTACACCAACCCCGAGACGATGCAGGTCTTCTACGGACGATCGCGGATCATCTCGTGCATACGCCGCTTCATGGAGGCACGTGACTTCGTCGAGGTCGAGACGCCGATGATGCAGGCCATCGCCGGAGGCGCCGCGGCCAGGCCGTTCATCACCCATCACAATGCGCTGGACATGCAGCTGTTCATGCGGATCGCACCGGAGCTGTACCTGAAGCGGCTGCTGGTGGGCGGCATGCCGAAGGTCTTCGAGATCAACCGCAACTTCCGCAACGAAGGACTCAGCCGTCGACACAATCCCGAGTTCACCATGCTCGAGGCGTACCAGGCGTTCGGGGACTGCGAGACCACTCTGGAACTCGTGGAATCGATGTGCCGGGAGGTCGCGACGATGCTCGCCGACGGAGGATCGATGGTCCGTCCGTGGGGTGATCTCGAGATCGACTGGTCGAAGCCCTTCGCCCGGCGCGCCTACGAGGATCTCGTGCGCGAGGGCGCGGGCGTCGAGATGCGGGATGAATCCGCGGTCCGCGAAGCGGCGGCCGCCGTCGGCATCGATGATGCCCGGACCCGTGATCACTGGCTGCTGGTCGAGGCACTGTTCGAGTCGCGGGGTGAACCGCTGCTCGATCCCTCCGTACCGACGTACGTCACGGGATTCCCAAGTGCGGTCTCGCCGTTGACGCGTCCGGATGCCGATGACCCCGTGGTATCCCATCGGGCGGAGCTCTTCGTCGCCGGCATGGAACTCGGCAACTTCTACACCGAGCTCAACGATCCGGCGGTGCAGCTGGCCCGATTCGAGGACCAGTTGGACGGGGCCGACGACGAGGTCAATGCCTTCCGCGCCATGGACCGGGATTTCATCGATGCCCTGGAGGTCGGCATGCCGCCGGCGGGCGGCGTCGGCGTCGGCATCGATCGACTGGTGATGCTGATGACCAATCAATCCAGCATCCGCGACGTGGTGCTCTTCCCGTTGATGAAGCCGGAGGATCCATGAATCCGGTCACGCGTCTCGCGGCATTCCTGCTCGTGGCGGCACTGGACACCCCGGCCCTTGCCGGTTCCGATCAGTGGTACGGCATGTCGTTGGCGGGGTCGCCGGCCGGCTGGTCCCACATGGTCGACCGTGTCGAGGGCGATGCCCGCACCACCATGAACGAGACCGCCTTCCGCATCAGTCGCGCGGGCGTCGAAGTCTCGATGACCGTGCAGGTGGAATGGGTCGAATCGCGGGACGGCACGCCCCGTTCGATGACGTCACGGCAGGACATGGGTGTGCAGCAGATGACCACCCTGTGGACGTTCGAGGAAGACTCGATCCGCATCGTCACCGAGCAGGACGGCCGTCGCAACGAAACGACGGTGCCGGCGCCTTCGATCCCATGGTTCGCTCCCGGTGCCTTGCAGGACGCCTTCAAAGAGTCCGCCCAAGCGGGGAACGACACCGTCGTCCTCACCACGCTCTCGCCGGATTTCGGGCCCGAGCCGGTGACCATGACCTACAACCGGATCGGCTCCGAGGAGATCCTCGTCGAGGGACGCCCGCAGACCGCCAGTGTGTGGTCGATGCAGATGGACAAGCTGCCGTTTCCCTCGATCTCGAAGTACGGACCCGACTGGACGCTGCTGTCCACGGAGATGAAGGCCCCCTTCGGCCAGATCGACATGACGCTCTCCACCCGCGAACAGGCCATGGCCGCCCTGGAGGGGAAGAGTCCGGAGCTCATGCTCAACCTGATGATCGAGCCCGACCGTCCGATTCCGAACTGGCTGCACGCCCGCAACGGACGATTCCGACTCCGTGCGAAGGATGGTGCCATGCCGGATCTTCCTTCCGTCGGGTATCAGCGGGTGGAGCCGACGGATGAAGCGGGCGCCGTCATTCAGACCATGAATCTGGACTCGCCTTCGAAGGCCTCGCAGGAGGAGATTGCGGATCCGCAGTACCGGTCGGGTTCCGGAATGATCGATCCGGGCGACAAGGCGATCCGGGATCTCGTCGATCGCGCGCTCGTCGACGTGGGGACCGATGTCGGCGAGCGGGCCGAAGCGTTGCGATCCTTCGTGCACCGCTGGATCTCCATCAAGAACTACCGGACGGCCTTCGCCTCGGCGTCCGAGACCGCACGCAATCGAACCGGTGACTGTTCCGA
>CAJWBW010000107.1:0-5830 GCA_913020415.1 uncultured Phycisphaerae bacterium
CTCCGGCGCGGTTTCTCCTCGCGTTGGGGTGTCTCTCGCCGGATTCCGTCACCATCGACGGCAGTTCCAGGTTGCGCGCCCGACCGATGATGGATGGAATCGAGATGCTGCGGACCCTCGGCGCCGACATCGTCTGCCTCGAAGAGGAGGGGCGGCTTCCGATCCGGATCGACTCGTCCGGCCTCCGGGGCGGATCGCTCCGTCTGGGCGCGACCGCGTCAAGTCAGTTCATCTCGGCCCTGCTGCTGATTGCTCCGTTCCTGGAGGAGGGGATCGAGATCGAGTTCAGCGATCCCCCGACGAGCGAGTCCTACCTCCATCTGACCATCTCGGAGCTGCAGCATTGGGGGGTCGGCGTTGAATTCGAGTCGGAGTCCGACGCATTGCGGTGGATTCGAATCCGGCCCGGCATGGTCGCATCGCGTGATCGCGCAGTCGAACCCGATGCGAGTTCGGCCGTCTACTGGGCGGTGGCATCAGCCATTGTTCCCGGTTCGGCCATCACGTTGCTCGAGTGTCGCCCCGGTGATCCGCAACCCGATGCCCGGGTGATCGAGGCGATCGGACTGACGGGAGCCGCCGTCGAGCACGGTGACGACGGGATCACGGTGCGAGGCCCGCGAAGCGTTCGGGGATGGAACTCGATCGACGCCTCCCGCATGCCCGACGGTGCCGTGGCCATGTCCATTCTTGCCGCCTGTGCATTGACGGCCACGACGATCACCGGTCTTGAAACCCTGCCCTTGAAGGAAAGCGATCGCATCGGGGTGCTCAAGCGCGAACTGGAGCGGTGCGGGGCCGAGGTCATCGCCACGTCGGGATCCCTTCGCATCGGTCCGATTCCGTCGCCCCAGCTGGTTCCCGATGCACCCCCGATCTCGATCCCGACCTACGAGGACCACCGCATGGCCATGGCGTTCTCGATCCTGGGACTTCGGCGGGGCGGAATCGTCATCGAGGATCCCCGCTGTGTTTCCAAGAGCTATCCGCGATTCTTCGATGATCTCGATCGCCTCAGGGGCTGATTGAGCGGGTCGGCTGGCCGTGCACGGGCTCGGGTGGGATACTGTCCTCCCATGTCCTCGTTCTGGTCATTCGTAGGAAAGATGGCTCGTCACCGCCTCATGCTGGTGTCGGCGGTCGCCTTCGCACTGATCTCCGCGCTGGGCCTCGGGGTCGGCCTGCTGAGTCTGGCCCCGGTGCTGACCCAGATCGTCCATCCGGAATCCGGAACGGGCCTGGCCGAGATGGCGGTCGATTTCAATGCCCAGGGGCACTGGTTCCAGTTCCCGCAGTGGCTCATCGACCTGCTTCCGTCGGATCGGTTCGATGGCGTCGTGCTGGTCCTCATCTTCATCTCCTGCCTGACGGTGGTGGGGGCCATCTGCAACTTCGTGCACCAGTACCTGAGCCAGACCCTGACGACGAAAGCCGTCGCCGAGTTTCGCAGCGAACTGTTCCGCAAGGTCATCCGGCTTCCACTCGATCGCGTCGTGACCCGGGGACCCTCCGAATACATCGCCCGACTCGTGCGTGATGCGGCCGCGTTGCAGCAGGGCCTGAATGCACTGCTGAGCAAGACCGTCGCCCAGATCACCAAGGGGTGCGCCGCCCTCGTCGTCGCCATCGTGTACGACTGGAAGATCGTGCTGGTCGCCCTGGTCGTGGGACCGGTCATTGCGATCGTCCTCCGAAAGCTCGCCAAGCGGGTTCGCCGGGGTTCGAGAGGATCCCTGGCCGCCCAGCAGGAGATGCTCAGGCACACCACGGAGATCATGCAGGGCCTCCGCGCGGTGAAGACCAGCACCGGTGAGCACGAAAGCGAAGTCGACTTCGACGTGGTGAACCGGGACGTCGTCAGGCACGAACTTCGGATGCGGCTGGCCAGAGCGATGAGCGGACCGATCGTCGAATCGCTGGCCATCATCGCCCTCAGCCTGCTGGCGGCCATCGCATCCAAGAGCATTCTCGAGGGTTCGCTGCCGTTCGACCGCTTCATCCTCTCGCTGGGTTCGCTCGGTGTCGCCGGAGCCTCGTTCCGTCCTCTGGCGGGAATCATCAACGAGATCAGTGCCGCATCGGCTCCGGCCCAGCGCATCCGGGAGGTGCTCGACGAGCAGGAGGAGCCCCAGGGGGAACAAGGACCGCTGCTTGCGAGGCATCGTGACTCCATCCGGTTCGAGGGGGTGAACTTCACCTACCCGGGCTCCGACGAGCCGACGCTTATCGACATCGACCTGGCCGTCGACTTCGGCGAACGCGTGGCCATCGTCGGTCCCAACGGTTCGGGGAAGACCACGCTGCTCGGCCTCCTTCCCGGCCTGCTTCGACCCACGGAGGGGCGGGTGCTCGTCGATGGCGTGGACATCGCATCCGTCCGGTTGTCCAGCCTGAGAGACCAGATCGGGGTGGTCACCCAGGAGACGTTCATCATGAACGGCACCGTCGAGCAGAACATCTGCTTCGGCGTCGAAGGCGTGGCCGCTGACGTCGTCCGGTCTGCCGCGGCGGTGGCCCATGCGACCGATTTCATCAATCAACTGCCCGATGGATTCTCCACCACCATTGCCGAAGGCGGCGCGTCGCTTTCCGGAGGTCAGCGGCAGCGGATCTCGATCGCGCGGGCGCTGGTTCGGAATCCCTCCGTCCTTATTCTCGACGAGGCGACGAGTCAGGTCGATTCCGAGTCCGAGGTCGCCATCCGCGATGCGATCGTCGCCGCAGCGGTCGACCGCACGATGCTGATCATCGCCCACCGCATGGCCTCGGTCGTCACGGCCGATCGAATCGTGGTCATGGACGGGGGGCGGATCGTCGACGTGGGCTCCCATGACGAGCTCCTCGCGCGGTGCGAGGTGTACGCCCGCCTGACCCGGACCCAGCTCATGGGTTCCGACGCGTGAAGCGTTCCCGCATCGCCCTCGTGATCGCGGTCTGCAGCTGCATGGTGGCGTGTGACCGCCCGTCCGAATCCGTCCGCGCCTCGTCGGCAGTTCCTCGGGTGGCGTCGTTCTCGCCGGCCTTGACGGCCATGATGACTTCCCTCGGTCTCGAATCGACGATGGTCGGGCGTTCGGCATTCTGTCGGATCGACCCGACGCTCCCGGTGGTCGGTGATCTTCACGAAGTCGACTACGAGCGACTGGTCCGCCTGGATCCCACGCACATCCTGGTCCAGTCGCAGCCGGATCGTGTCGACCCGGGACTGGTCGACATCTCCCGCCGCCGTGGGTGGAAACTGCTGGCCAGTCCACTGGCGGGTGTCGAGGACATCCGAACCGCGTTCACCGCGATTCCAGACCATCTGTTCGAGGCCGGGGCCGAGGAACACCGACGCTGTGCCGCCATGGTTCGCGAGTACACCGACCGAATCGATGCCGCATTGACTCCGCCGATCCCGGGGGTCGAGGACACGACGGTCCTCATTCTGTCTCCGATGGAGCCTCCGTTGGCGTGGGGCATCGGCACCTGGATGGACGACATGCTGGTTTCGCTTGGGGGCAGGAATGCCCTGCAGGCCCACGGCTGGGTTGCGTTGGGCTGGGAGGACCTCATTCGGATCGAGGCGGACCGCATCGTCTTCGTTTCCGAATCGGCCATTCCCTGTGACGGGACGCTCCAGTCCATGCTGGCCCGGCGCTCCCGGGCAACGATCGACGTGCTGGTGCACCCGGAAGTGCATCTGCCCGCCACCTGCACCGACGAGATCGCATCCCGACTGCGGGCCGTCCTCGAACAGGAGCAGGGGCCGTGAACGGTCGTCGCCCACTGATGCTTCTGCTCATGACCGTGGCCGCGGCGGCCGTCTGCCTGCTTCGTCTCATGGTGGATCGACCTCCGGGCGGAAGTCTGTCGCTGGCCTGGCCGCACGTCGATTGGATCCAGTTCCGGATGACCGCGATGGTGACGGCGGTGATCGTCGGGGGCAGTCTGGCGTTGGCGGGTGCGCTGCTTCAGACCATGCTCCGGAACCCGCTCGCCTCTCCGTTCATCCTGGGCGTGTCCAGTGGAGCGGGACTGGGCCTCATGGCCATGGCGTGGTTCGTGTACGCCACCGGATCCGTCGGGGCCTCCATGCCGGGGCAATGGTGGCCCAGTGCGCTGGTCGGGGCGATCGGTGCCCTCGCCGTCGTGTACATCCTCGGTCGGCGACGGAGCGCGGACGGCGCTGCCTGGTTGGACCCCGTCGCCCTGGTGCTTGTCGGGGTCGTCGTCTCGACGATCTGCGCCGGCGGCATGATGTTCTTCCAGCATCTGGTTCCGACGGGATTGCGTGGGCAGTTCACGACCTGGCTGATGGGCACCATTCCCGAATACGTCTCCACGTGGCGGCTGCTGTTCTCGGGCTCTCTGGCGACGCTCGCCCTGCTCTATGCCTTCGGTCAGCACCGCAATCTGGATATCTGCCTGCTTTCCGACGACGAGGCGACGTCACTGGGAGTCTCGCTGGGCTCGCTTCGACTGGGAATCTTCCTTGCCTGCGGAGTGCTCACTTCACTGGCGGTCTCGCTGGCCGGGCCCATCGCCTTCGTGGGCCTGATCGGTCCCCATGCCGCCCGACTGCTCGTCGGAGCACGCCATCGGTGGCTGATTCCCGGGGCGGTCCTCTGCGGCGTCACACTGCTGGTCGGAGCCGATGTCCTGCGACAGGTCATCGATCTCGGAGGTGGGCGAATGCCCGTGGGGGTCCTGCTGACCATCGGCGGCGGTGTGCTGTTCCTGGTGCTGCTTCGAGTCGAGATGAGGCGATCATGACCCTTTCCCTCCAGTCCATCACGGCACGGTACGGCGACCTCACCGCGCTGGATTCGATCGACGCCGACGCGCAGCCCGGCCGGATCACGGTGGTGGTCGGTCCCAACGCGGCCGGCAAGTCGACCCTGCTCCGTTGTGCCGCCGGTCTGCAGACGGCATCGGGGAGCGTCCGGTTCAAGGGTGCGGAACTCACGGGCATTCCCATCACCGATCGTGCCCGAAGCATCGCATTCATGACCCAGCGCCCCCGCAGCGACGTGCCGTTGACCGTCGAGGAGATGATGCGGCTGGCCCGCCCGGAACGCCAGCAGGACCGTGAGCAGCTGGATTCGCTGCTGGACAGTCTCGAGGTGGCGGATCTCCGGTCGCGTCTCGTTCCGGCGCTTTCGGTGGGGCAGCAGCAGCGAGCCGTTCTGGCAAGGACGCTCTATCAGATCGATGCCGGCGATGGTGCGTTCGTGCTCGACGAACCGACCGCACCCATGGATCCGCGCCATGCGCAGCTTGCATTGCATCATCTGCGGTCGGTGGCCGATGCCGGTGCCGTCGTCGTGCTGAGCATCCACGACATCGGCCTGGCCCGATCGATCGGGGATGATGCCTGGCTCCTCGATCAGGGGCGCATGGCTGCATCCGGACCGGTGGATGAGGTCCTCGTCCCGAAACGGCTCGAGTCGACGTTCGGCATCGCGTACGAGGAACTGCAGTCCGAGCGGGGTGGGGTCTGGCTGGCTCCGTCCACGCTGCGTATGATGTGACCATGGGCGGATTCGAAATCATCCTGATCGCCATCGGCATCGGCTGGACCATCATCTCCGGCATCGTCAAGAACGTCGAAGAAGCGAAGAAGAAGAAGGCCAGGGCCGCCGAGTTGGCTCAGACGTCGGAGCCCGCCATCGAAGACGCCCCGTCGGCCCGGGAAGTCGGCACCGAGATCTCGATCCGGCCCGCCACGGCTCCCGCCGCCGAACCGGGCGTTCGGTCCAGACTCGATGCCGGCCTGCAGAAGTTGCGGGATGAACGAATCAAGCAGATCCGCAGAAGGATGGGGCTGGAGGCGGCCGCCGCCGCTCCG
>CAJWBW010000108.1:0-5774 GCA_913020415.1 uncultured Phycisphaerae bacterium
CCCTGCGACCCGGCCTGCGGCGGTGATCCCTGCGATCCGGCCTGCGGCGGCGGTGATCCCTGCGACCCCGAGTGCGGCGGCGACCCCTGCTATCCGGAATGCGGTGGCGATCCCTGCGATCCGGCCTGCGGCGGTGACCCCTGCGACCCCTCCTGCGGTGGAGACCCCTGCGACCCAAGCTGCACCCCGGATCCTTGCTCGGATCCGTCCAGTGAATGCTACGACGAGTGCGAATGCACCTACTGCCTGTATCCGGACTGCCCGGACTACGACGAGTGCTACTGCTACGGCGGCCCGCTGGAATGCAATCCGCTCTGTCCGGACTACAACCCCTACTGCAATCCGGCCTGCGCAGAATACGACCCGTGCAATCCGTGGGCGGACTGCTACGACCCGTGTGAATGCGGAGATCCCTGCGATCCGGAATGCGGCGGCGACCCCTGCGATCCGGAATGCGGCGGCGACCCCTGCGATCCGGCCTGCGGCGGAGACCCCTGCGATCCGGCCTGCGGCGGAGACCCCTGCGATCCGGCCTGCGGCGGAGACTGCGGCGACGACGAAGGCGCCTGCTGTGCCTTCGACACGTGCAACCAGCTGACCCAGAAGACCTGCACCCTGCTGGGCGGCACCTTCTACGGTGCGGGCACCTTCTGTGCCGACATCACGTGCGTCACCTGCGATGCGAACGAACTGATCGACTGCAACGGCAACTGCTTCCCGGCCAATTGGGTGAACGACGGGTACTGCGACGACGGAACCTACGTGTACGAAGGCAATCCGATCGATCTGACCTGCGAAACCTACAACTGCGACGGGGGCGACTGTCCCGCGGAAAGCTGCCCCTGAGCCCGGCCGTCAGTTCCGGTTCCGCATGAAATCGGCCACGTGCGCGAAGCGTGCGTCGAGAAACGACCGGATCTCCCCCTCGATCCCGCACGAATCCATGGCTTCCGCCATGCAGGCCAGCCACTGATCCCGCATCGACTCGTCGATCGGAAAGGGAGCGTGCCGCATGCGCAACCGGGGATGGCCGCGCTTCTGGACGTACAACTGGGGGCCTCCCAGCCAGCCCGTCAGAAACTCGAAGAACGTCTCCTCGACCTCCTCGAGTTCCGGAGCATGCAGGGCACGCAACCCCGCGTAGTCTGGATTGGAGTCCATGTAGGCATAGAACGCCTTGGCCAGAGCACGTACCGGCGCTTCACCGCCGATGGCGTCGTAGGGCGTGTGCTGTGGTCCGTATTCGGGCGGAGAAGGCTGGCTCATCTGATACTCACGGAAGAATAGGAACGAAGTGTATCGGGCACCGCAAAAGTCTGTTTGAACCACGATTCGATTGACGAGGCTGCATTTGGTTCCAAGGTTGAGGGTTCAAGGACGACCACCAAGGGCCATGCCCTCCATCCCGGAGTACCCGACCATGACCATTTCATTTCGATTCCTCGCCGCCGGCTGCCTGGCCCTCGCGGCATCCGTGCACAGCTCCCTGGCGTGTCCCGGTGATGTGGACGACGACCAGCGGGTCAATGTGAACGATCTTCTGGAGGTCATCGGAGGCTGGGGAGCGTGTCCCCCGTCCCCGACGGCGTGCCCCGCCGACATCGACGCCTCCGGTGCCGTGGGCGTGGACGATCTGCTGGTGGTGCTGTCGGGATGGGGCGACTGCCCCGACGCCGGCGACGCACCACAACGGATCGTCGCCTACTACATCGAATGGGGCATCTCCGGCCGTGATTACCAGCCGATGGACATTCCTGCCGACAAGATCACCCACATCAACTACGCCTTCGCAAACATCGGAACGGACGGACGCATCGCGCTGGGCGACCCGTACGCCGCGATCGACAAGTACTACCCGGGAGATTCATGGGATCAGCCGTACCGGGGCACCTACCACCAGATAAACAACGTGCTGCGCGGGCAGTACCCGCATCTGAAGACGCTGATCTCGGTCGGTGGATGGACCTGGTCGGGACGCTTCTCGGACATCGCCCTGACCACCACGTCGCGGGAGACGTTCGCCGAGTCGTGCGTCGAGTTCATCCGCACCTACAACTTCGACGGCGTGGACATCGACTGGGAGTATCCGGTCTGCTGCGGCCTGGCGGGCAACACCTACCGGCCGGAGGACAAGCAGAACTACACGCTGCTTCTGCAGGAGCTGCGGCGGCAGCTCGACTCCGCAGCCGACGAGGATGATCGTGAATACCTGCTGACCATCGCCGCACCGGCGGGGTACGACAAGATCGCCAATCTCGAACCGGACGGCATCGCCGAAGCCTGCGACTGGATCAACGTGATGACCTACGACTACCACGGCGCGTGGGACATGACCGCCACCAACCACCACAGCAAGCTCTTCCCCAACCCCGACGATCCCGGAGCCGAGGAGGTGGCCGAACGATACAACGCCCGGTCCGCGATCCAGACCTTCATGGAGGCGGGCGTTCCCGCATCCGAGCTGGTTCTCGGTGTTCCCTTCTACGGTCGCGCCTGGGGCGGAGTCGCGGCGGACAACGACGGCTTGTTCCAGCCGGGCTCGATCGTGCCGCCGGGGACCTGGGACGACTGGTCCAGCGGTTCCACGGGGGTCAACGACTGGTTCGAGATCGAGACGTTCATCGCCAGCGGCGAGTACACCCGCCACTGGGACGAGCACAGCAAGGTCCCGTGGCTCTACAGCCCCACCCGGCACGGCGGACACTTCGTGTCCTACGACGACGAGGAGTCGATGCAGTACAAGGTCGATTTCGCCCGCGAACTGGGGCTGGGCGGATTCATGTTCTGGGAGATCACCGCGGATCGGAACGAGACGCTGCTGGACATCCTCCAGTCGGCCCGGACACCGTGACCCCGTCGGGTTCAGTCGCGTGAACCGAGATCGCGGATCCGGATGTCCCGGAAGGACACCACGTCGCCGTGGTCCTGCAGTGCGATGTGCCCGGACGACCGCTGTCCGTAGTCGGGCATGGAGGCGAACTTGCTACCGGCCACGAGGGCCTTCCAGTCCGCCGAATGCAGCACGTAGGAGACGACCTCGACGCCGTTGAGCCAGTAGGTGACCTCGTTGCCGCAGACCAGTATTCGAGCGGTGTTCCACTCCCCCGCCGGACGAACGACGTCGCCGACCGGCGCGTGCAGGGCGTAGTTCGCCCCCGCCGAGGTCAGTTCGTTCTTGCCGTCGTAGTGCCGTTCGTCGTCGAGCACCTGCATCTCGGGTCCGGTCTCCCAGACGTGGTCGCAATCCTCGGTGACGTTGTAGAAAATGCCGCTGTTGCCCGCTTCGGTGACCCGCCACTGAAGCTCCAGTTCGAAATCGTCGTACTGCTTCCGCGTGACGATGTCGCCGCCCGAGCCGGTCAGGGTGAGGGCGCCGTCGACGATCTCCCAACCGTCCGGCATGTCGCGTTGCTTGAATCCACGAAAGTGTTCCATGGACGTGCCGTCGAAGAGTGTCGTCCAACCCGGCCCCGACCATTCCGACCGGTCCACGGAGCCCGATGTTCCCAGCGGAACCGTGGAGGCGAACCGGGCCAGTCGACGCTGCAGGGCCGCGGCATCCGAGAGGTCCATCGTCACCGTGGCCGAGAGCGACCCTTGCCCGACGAGCGGGCGGGCGGTCATGCTGATCGACGGCCGGGACAGGTCCCCTCCCGGATGTGGATCGACCGTCCAGAGCACGACGGCATCCGCCTCGGTGGCGTGCGCGGCGTCATCGGACGGCGCAGTGATCTCCAGAGCCATCGGGAACCCGGCCTCGTGCAGGCACGCCAACTCGTTCCATGCCGTAAGCGTCGAACGCAATCGTTCGGAAAGCTCCAGTGCCGATCGACCGCTGATGCGTGTGGCCACCAACCAGGTGGCGGCATCGGGTGATTGCACCGCGAGGGTCAGGCGGTGATCGACGCTGTCGGCGTTCCCGTCCGCTCCCGAATTGTACGAAGGGGCGGTGACGATCCATTGCAGGTCGTCATGGGGGCCTCCTTCCGACCACGCATCGGCCGCGAGGGTCATCGAGGGCCCCGGCTTGCTCTGCATCCCCTGCGGTCCCTGCTGACAGGATGCGGTGATCAGCAGGATCGGTGTCAGCCAGGCGGATGCTCGAGACGTCATGGTTCGTCTCCCCGAGAAGCGAACGGGTCCGGTCATGAGCCCTGCTCGTCTGGAATCGGCTGCCCCAGTCCGGGCACCAATGCGATCTGCTGGTCGGTGAGAATCAGCTCCAGCATGATCCGGGTCTGATCGTTGAGTTGCCGTCGACGGTACCGGACCTGCTCCATCTTCATGGAACGCTTCATGCTCTCACTGCTGGGCGGCCAGGAACGCTGCACGTTCTGTCGATTCTTGGCATCATCCAGGATCGCCATCGTCAGGTCCCGGTACTCGCTGCGGTAGTCCAGAGCCAGGTCGCTGATTCGCTCGCGCTGATCCGCGGTCAGGTCCTCGAGGGCAAGCGTGGACTCGATCTGCTCGTCCGCCACCGAGGAATCCTTGAACACGTCCGGGTACGCCTTGCGCTCGTACATGTCCTGCAGCACCATGACCCGATCCTGCGGTAGCGTGCGAATGATCGCCTCGTAGGTCGACCGGTTGGTTTCGGACATCTTCGCCGCAATGCCGCTCATCGTCGAACGACCGGTCTCCCATCGGCTGTAGAGTCGGGAACGGAGATCCTCGTCCAGATCATCGCGGCCGTTGCCCCACAACTGCTCCTCCAACCCCCGCACCCGGTCGTACTGCTTCTCGAGATCGTCGATGTCCTCCATCGACACCGCGTTGTACTCCACCAGCACGTCGATCATGAACTCCCGCCCCTCGTCATCGAACGACGCCGGATCGATCGCCATCACGATCTCCCCGATGTCGATGGTCCCTTCCGTCGATCCGCGCAGCGACCAGTTGCCGTTCCAGATCTTCTGGCGACGACGGGCCCGATCGTGGGAGATCCTGATCTGATCCAGCAGATCGGGGCGGGTGTCGGCCGGAAGCACCAGGGCCATGTCGGCGAAGAAGGCATCCTCCGCTTCCTTGAGCCTCGGCAGCAGCTCGCCCTGCAGTTCACGTCGGACCTTCCTGCGTTCGCGCCAGTTCCGCCCGGATTCGATGCCGCTGTAGCCCTCGGTCAAGCGGCGGTCGTACTCGGCCGAGAGTGCTTCGTACGAGGCCGTGTACTGGTCGTAGAGCGATTCGAGCAGGTTGGCATCCACGTCCTCAAGTCCGAGCCAGGCCGAGAACTGATCGACGCTCGCCGGCTGCATCGCTGCCATCGGAAGGCTGTAGGTGCGACCGCCGGAGGACTGGCTTCCCTCGCCGGACCCGCGGGAGCGGCTTCGACTCCACCGCGAGCGTCGGCCGCTGTCCTGCTTGTCCCCATCCATGAGCTTCATCTGCTCGTCGGTGAGGATGCCGGCCAGACTGGTCTCGCCGCTCTGAACGACGTCGTCCACCCGCTCCTCCATCTTGATGGCGCGTTCAGCCTTGGGATGGGACTCCTCGTCCTCCCACTGGTCGGCGGTGCGGTAGGCACGTACGTCCTCCATCGCGTCGGCCATCTGGGAGAAGACCCCGAGCCAACGGACCCGGTAGTCCTGCCGTGCCGCCTCCAGGAGGGCGACCTGGTCTTCGGTGACGGTCTCCAGCTTCATCGCGCGTTCGAACCGGCGATCGGCCCGCTTGGCGCTGCCGGCGGAATACGAGTCGTCCGCGTAGTCCAGCGTCATCTCCGACCAGCGGTCGTCGCCGATGATCTCGCGCAGTTGCATTGCCGTCTGCAG
>CAJWBW010000109.1:0-5765 GCA_913020415.1 uncultured Phycisphaerae bacterium
GCCGCCAAGCCCCTGCGGGGCGGAGAGAGCCGCTTCCTTCCCTCGGGAAGCGAGTAAAATCAATCCATGGATCCCATCGGACTCATCGCCGGCGAAGGCCGGCTTCCGATTCTCGTGGCCCGGGGCATGCGCGCCCAGGGACGCCGCGTGTGCTGCGTCGCCTTTCGGGGACACTTCGACCCGGAACTTCCCGAGTTGTGCGACGAGTTCACTCCGGTCGGTGTCTACCGGATCGGCTCGTGGATCCGCCGCCTGCGTCGCTCGCGATCGACGCAGGCCGTGATGGTCGGGCGGGTCTCCAAGGCCAGGATGCATGACCCGTTCCGTCTGGTCCGCGAACTGCCCGACTGGCGTGCCGCGTGGCTGTGGTATCGTCGTCTGCGACACGATCGACGCGATCAGGCCGTCCTCGGAGCGGTCATCGACGAACTGCATCGTGGAGGAATTGACCTCGTGGACTCCACCTCCTTCATTCCCGACCACCTCGCCACTCCCGGCGTCATGGGCTCCGTACAACCCGACGCCATGCAGCAGGGCGACATCGAGTTCGCATGGCCGATGCTGCAGCAGACCACCGCACTCGACATCGGCCAGTCGATGGCCGTCCGCGAACGGGACGTCATCGCGGTCGAGGCGCTGGAGGGGTCGGACCGGATGATCCAACGCGCCGGCGAACTGTGCCGTACCCGCGGATGGACCTTCCTCAAGACCTCCCGGGCCGATCACGACACCCGTGCGGACGTCCCCTCGGTTGGTGTATCGACGATCGAATCCCTCGCAGCATCCGGCGCGGGCTGCATGGCACTGGGCGTCGGTCGGGTCATTCTGATCGACCGCCCCGAGGTCCTTGCCGCCGCCGACGCCGCCGGAATCGCCGTCGTCGGCGTCGAAGCCGAATGACCTCGGGCTCCGAGTTCGTCTCGAGAGCCGGCACCAAGCTCTCCCATGCCCTCGATGCATTCCAGCTGGATCCGGGCGGCCTCCACTGCGCCGACTTCGGATGCAACATCGGCGGATTCACCGACTGCCTGCTCAAGCACGGCGCCGCATCCGTCATCGCCCTGGACACGGGATACGGCGTGCTCGACTGGACGCTGCGAAACGATCCCCGGGTCGACGTCCGCGAACGAACCAATGTCCTCCACGCCGACCCTCCCGGCGATCCCGTCGACCTGGTGGTCATCGACGTGGGATGGACGCCGCAGCGTCGCGTGCTCCCCATCGCCCTGCAGTGGCTCGGAGAAGCCGGCCGAATCGTGACCCTGGTCAAACCCCACTACGAACTGGATGCGGAACGGAAGCGGACGCACCTCGTCGACGGACGACTCGAGGACGACATCGCCACGGCCATCGTGCAGGAAGTCGTGGACGCCGCCCCCTCGGTCGGAGTCCGGGTGCTGGACCAGGTGCAGTCTCCGATTCGGGGCGGAAAAAGCAGTCGAAAATCGGGGGTGGGAAATGCCGAATTTCTCCTGCTTCTGGAGCCCCTGACCGGGTCCTGAAGCCGCCTGTCGAATCTCCTTTTCGGATACAATGGTCGGACTCGGAACCGTCACCTTTGAACGCGGTTCCATCGCACGACGGACAGGATCATGACCGACTCCGAAACCCCGAACAGACCGGATGAATCGCACGAGGACGCTTCGACTTCGCAGCCGATGATCGGCACCGTCGTCGAACAGCAGATCGACGACGAACTGCACGAGAGCTACCTCACCTATGCGATGTCCACGATCACCGACCGGGCCCTGCCCGACGTCCGGGACGGAATGAAGCCGTCGCAGCGCCGCATTCTGGTCGCGATGAACGATCTGAAC
Organism: uncultured Phycisphaerae bacterium; assembly: GCA_913020415.1. Lineage (GTDB taxonomy): Bacteria > Planctomycetota > Phycisphaerae > Phycisphaerales > SM1A02 > UBA854. Next base: position 1,818 of record CAJWBW010000109.1, read on the forward strand.
CTGTCTCCCGGACGCAAGCACCGAAAGTGCGCGAAGATCGCCGGCGACACCTCCGGCAACTACCACCCGCACGGCGAGTCCGTGATCTACCCCACCCTCGTGAACATGGGGCAGGACTGGAAGATGCGGGTCCCCATGGTCGACAAGCAGGGCAACTTCGGTTCCATCGACGGCGACCCTCCCGCCGCCATGCGATACACCGAGGCGAGGATGACCCACGCCACCGTGGAGATGCTCGACGACATCAAGTACGACACCGTCGACTTCCTTCCCAACTACGACGACACCCGCCTCGAACCGACCGTGCTTCCGGCCCGCTTCCCCTATCTGCTCATCAACGGTTCGAGTGGAATCGCCGTCGGCATGGCATGCTCCATCCCGCCGCACAACGTGCAGGAGATGTGCAGCGCCATCACGGCGGTCCTGGACGATCCGGAACTCTCGTTCGAAGACCTGCTGCAGCTGGTTCCGGGGCCCGACTTCCCCACGGGCGGCGTGATCATCGGCCGACGGGGAATCGTCGATGCGTATTCCGCCGGACGGGGACGGGTGATCCTCCGGGGACGCGTGCACCAGGAGACCAGCGGCAACCGCGAGACCCTGGTCATCACCGAGATCCCCTACCAGCTGATGCAGAACACGCTGATCGAGAAGATCGTCGATGCGGCCAAGAACGGCCGCATCGAAGGCATCTCGGACATCAAGAACTTCTCGGGCAAGAAGCATCGCACCCGCATCGTGGTCTATCTGAAGCGCGATGCCGATCCCGATGTGGTCGAGCGCCAGCTGTACCGGTTCACCCCCCTGCAGTCGACCATCTCCATCATCAACATCGCCCTGGACAAGCGTCGGCCGCGGACCATGGGTCTCAAGCAGATGATCCAGTGCTGGATCGACCATCGCCGCGAGGTCATCCGCCGGAGAACGGAATTCCTGCTCCGCGAAGCACGGAAGCAGGCCCATCGGCTCGAAGGACTGATCTTCGCGGTCTGCGACATCGACGAGGTCATCGCACTGATCCGTGCAAGTCGCACCCGGGACGAGGCCATTGGACAGCTCATGGAGCGCCGCTTCCGCATCGCGGCCGACCACGACTACGCCCCCCACGTCCCCACGACGCTCATCGAACAGTCCAACACCGGTGACGGAACCGCTCTCACCCGCGTGCAGGCGGAAGCCATCGGAGCCATGCGGCTCATCCAGCTCGTCGGGCTGGAGATCGAGAAGCTCACGGGCGAATACGCCGAACTGCTTGCCAAGATCGAGGACTACCTTTCGATCCTCGGAAGCGAGGAACGGGTCCGGGAGATGATCCGTGAGGACTGCAACTCCATCAGCGAGCGGTTCAAGACTCCGCGGCTCACCGGATTCGAGGACGCCGAGGCGGAGGAATACGACCTCGGTGAACTGATCACCGAACACGACGTGGTCGTGACGATCTCCCACCAGGGCTATGTCAAGCGACTTCCGCTGACGACCTACCGGGAACAGGGTCGGGGCGGACGGGGCGTCAAGAGCGGCAACGTCCGTGACGACGACTTCACCGAACGGGTCTTCACCGGATCGACCCACGACGACATCCTGTGCTTCACCAACACGGGCCGGGTGTTCCGCCAGAAGATCTACCAGATCCCCGAGATGTCCCGGGGCAGCCGTGGACGGGCGATCGTGAATCTCCTGAAGCTTCGCGACAACGAGAAGATCGTGGCCTTCCTCAACGTCAAGGACTTCGAGAAGGGCGAGGACTACCTCCTCTTCGCCACGGCGAAGGGACGCGTGAAGCGCACGGCGTTGAGCGACTACCGCAACATCCGCACCAGCGGCATCAACGCCATCAACCTCAACGAGGGCGACGACCTGATCGGAATCATCCAGACGCGGGGGAACGACCACGTGCTCCTCGCCACCGCCAACGGCATGTCGATCCGCTTCGACGAGAACGACGCCCGGGTGATGGGGCGGACCGCCGCGGGGGTCAAGGGCATCGGCCTGGCGGACGACGACACCGTCGTCGGGATCGTCGGCGCGAGCGACGACGTGGACCTCCTGACCGTCACCGAGAACGGATACGGCAAGCGAACGTCGATGGCCGAATACCTGGTCCGGAGCGAGGACGGTTCCACGCGACCCCAGAGTCGTGGCGGCAAGGGACGGCGTGACATCCGCACCGATCAGCGCAACGGTCGCGTGGTCTCCATTCGGGCCGTCCACGAAGAGGACAGCCTCATGTTCATCAGTTCCGGCGGCATGATCGTCCGCATTCCCGCAAACTCCATCAGCCGCATCGGACGAAACACCAAGGGGGTCCGGCTCGTCAACCTGAAGGACGGCGACCAGGTGATCTCGGCCGCCCGGGTCTTCGAATCGGCGGACGAAACCGAAGGCGACTGAACATTCACATCGGTCGGACATCCGACCGTGGTATGCTGGCACCCTGATCAGCACGAGACCGGACGGCGGGAGGAACCACGATGCCACTGAACACATGGTCTGAAAACATCATGATCGCCGAGCTCAACGACGAGCCCATGTTCTCCGAGGACATGGACGGGCTGCTTCAGCGGCTCGACGAACTCGTCAAGAGCGAAGACACCCTGCCCAACGTCATCGTCGACCTCAAGTCGGTCGCGACGGTCAACTCCTCCAACCTCGGCGCTCTGCTCAAGCTCCGCACGACCCTGGGACAGAACGACCGCCGCCTGATGATCTGCTCCGTCACCGACGGAGTCTGGACGGCACTGCTCGCCACCGGTCTGGATCGCGTCTTCGCGTTCAGCGAAGACGTCACGATGGCACTGGCGACCCTCCAGATGGAGGCGTAGACGGAAGGTCCGGCCATGCTGACGCTCCGACGACCCGATTCAGAGACGCGCATCGAACTGATGCCCCTGATCGACGTGATCTTCCTCATCCTGACGTTCTTCATCTACGCCATGGTCCTCATGGTCCAGATCGACGTGATGCCGGTCCCCATGGAGTCGTACGTCTCCGGCACCTCCGCCGAGCCGGTGCCGGCAACGAGCATCACCATCGATCTCGACGGCGGCATCTACGTCGGTCAGCAGGCGGCCTCCATCGACGAGGTGTCCGGCATGCTCGACGACGTCCTCGCCGCCAACCCGGACACGGCCATCTACCTGGTCATGGCCGCCGGCGACGGCGAGGTCGACCGGGGTCCCATCCTGACCTCGCTGTGGGACACTCTGCGGGAATCCGGCGTCGAGATCATGCTGGTCGGGCAGGCGATCGACCACAGCGCCCCCCCTGTTCCGTCGAACGGCCCATGAACAATGACCGTCACAGGATGATCCTCTGGGGTTCGTTCGCAGCCTCGATCTGCATCCACCTCTTCCTGCTGCTCCCCGGCATGTTCGCCGTCGCGGAGGCCGAGGGGGAATGGACCGAGTTCGAACACGAACTCGAGGAGCACGTCGAGGACCAGGACCCGACGGAAGAACCGGAACGACTCGGACTGGAGCAGTCCACCACCTCAAGCATGACCTGGATCGGCTACGAGGAATACCGGGAGCATCTGGCGCAGCTGTCGGAGTTCGATCAGGCCCAGTTCATCGAGGCAGCATCCCCCGAATCCGCGCGACCGAACCAGCAGAGCGTGCCCACCCCCCAGCCCGGCACCCCGTCGGAGGCGGGTGGAGACCCCCCATCCGCCGCCACGAGCCAACCCACCTCCGGCGGTGGAGGCGGACCCATCGAGGGACTCGGCCCCGGCGGCGGTGGACTACCTTCGCAGGGGCAGGGACCACTCTCGGAGTCTCCTTCGGGCAAGGCGAAGCCGAAGAACGACCGGGAGGAGCCCGCCGAGGAACCGGGCAAGCAGAAGGAACCCGCTCCGCCGAAGCCCGCCGACGACTCCACCCCCCAGCCCCCCGGAAACCAGTCGGACGGCGGTGGTGGAGCTCCGGCGACCCCGCCATCCGATGCACCACA
>CAJWBW010000110.1:0-5759 GCA_913020415.1 uncultured Phycisphaerae bacterium
GGTGACCGAACGGCAGAGCGACCTCGACGCCACCGAGACGGCGATTCGCGACGCCGCCACCGCAGAGATCAACGCCATGACCGAGGGCGAGGTGCTGGACGCGGCGGAAACGCTCAAGCGACGGCAGACCATCCGGGATGAGGTCACGGCCCTGTTTCTCGGCCTGCTGGGCGACGGATGGACGAGCACGTTCTGGGCGTGCATCTTCATGTTCTCGACCATCCTGATCGTGGCCACCGGAGTCGGTGGCGGCATCGAACGGGCCTGCCGAATCCTCATGCCGCTGCTGATGACCTGCATCGTCGCCATGGTGGTCTACGGCTTCTTCCAGCCCGGATTCGGGCGGGCGGTGGAGTTCGTGTTCAGTCCGGATCCGACGTCCCTCGAGCCGCGCGGGGTGCTCGAAGCCCTCGGCCATGCGTTCTTCACCCTCTCGCTGGGCATGGGATGCATGATCACCTACGGCTCGTACCAGCGATCGAGCAGCGGCGGCCTCGCCGGCGAATCCGTGGCCATCGCGGGGTTCGACACCGTCATCGCCATCCTCGCCTGCCTGATGATGTTTCCGATCATCTTCAGCTACGGACAGGATCCCTCCAGCGGCCCCGGCCTGGTCTTCATGAGCATGCCCCTGGCGTTCGCCGAGATGGGCAAGCTCGGCATGCTGCTGGGCATCGTCTTCTTCGGCCTGCTGGTCTTTGCGGCCCTGACCAGCGCCATCTCGCTGCTGGAAGTCACGGCGTCCTACCTCATCGACGCCAAGAAGTGGAGTCGTCCCCGCGCCGCGTGGACGATGGGCGGAGCGATATTCGTCGTCGGGATCGTCACCGCGTTCGCCAACAGCCAGGGCTTCCTGATGAGTTCATGGCTGCCCGGATTCGGCCAGAGCTTCTTCGACACCATGGATCTGCTCACGAGCAACTGGATGCTGCCGCTGGGCGGTCTCTTCATTGCGATCTACGCCGGCTGGGTCATGCCCGAACGCATTCGACGCGCCGAGCTTTCCGATCTCAACGGCGGATTGGCCGCCGCCTGGCTCTTCCTCGTCCGCTTCGTCGCGCCGCTGCTGGTCATCGTCGTCCTGCTCGACAAGATCGGACTGATCGACGTGAACGAGATCTCCTTCAACCTGATGAACTAACTCAAACCGCCCCGCACCCCGCACACCGAGACCCCCACCATGGACGCATTCAACAATTTCATCGGAGAGATCACCTCCGTCATCTGGGCCGACTGGGTCCTGTACACGGTGCTGGCCGTCGGCCTGCTGTTCACTCTTTGGAGTGGGATCTGCCAATACCGGGCCCTCACCCACGGCGTGGCCGTGACCAGAGGCCATTACGACGATCCGGACGATCCCGGCGCAATCAGCCATTTCCAGGCCCTGTCGGCCGCCCTGTCGGCGACCGTCGGCCTGGGCAACATCGGCGGAGTGGCCATCGCGATCGCCATCGGCGGACCGGGCGCCGTCTTCTGGATGTGGATCGTCGGTCTCGCCGGCATGGCCCTCAAGACCACCGAAGTGGCCCAGTCGATGCTGTTCCGCGACGCCACCGACAATGAAAATCCCCACGGCGGACCGATGTTCGTCGCGCACCACGGCTTCAAGCGGTGGGGACTGGGTGGGCTGGGATGGTGCATCGGTGCCCTGTTCTGCGTGACGCTGCTCATCAGCGCCGCCACCGGCGGCAACATGTTCCAGGCCTGGAACGTGGGCGACATCACCCGCGAGGCGCTCGATCTTCCCAAGTGGATCACCGGCGTCGTCCTCGCCGTCATCGTCGCGATGGTCATCATCGGCGGCATCAAGCGGATCGGATCGGTCGCCAGCGTGCTGGTGCCGTTCATGTGCGTGCTCTACGTGCTGATCGCCCTGGCCGTACTGGTGATGAATCTCGGCGTGATTCCGGATGTGATCGGCCTGATCTTCACCAGCGCATTCAGTCCCGCCGAGGCCGGCGGCGCCTTCATCGGCGGCTCGGTCGGCATGGCGTTCCTGTGGGGCATGAAGCGGGCCCTGTTCTCCAGCGAAGCGGGCCAGGGCTCCTCCCCCATCGCCCACTCCGCGGCCCAGACCAAGGAACCCGTCAGCGAATCCGTCGTCGCAGGCCTCGAACCGTTCATCGACACCATCGTCGTCTGCACCCTGACCGCACTGGTGATCCTCTGCACCGGTGCACTCGAACGCGGCGACGGCATCGAGGGCGCCGACGGTCAACTTGCGTCGAACGTGCAGGTCACCTCGTTCGAATCGGAATGGACCGTCGGCACGCCGACCGAATTCGTCATCGACGGAGAATCCGTGATGATGGGCAAGACCGAACTCCCCGCACGGACCGAACAAGGTGCGTCGCTGGGCGGTGCGTGGCGGAACGGCGACAACGTCTTCACCATCGCCCAGGGCGGTGAGATCAACGAGGACACCAACTCGAATCGGGTCCGCATGGCGGGCACGGTGGTGATCCCCGAGGAGGCGGATTCGTCGCCCTACGTCCGCTGGAAGACTGTCTCGGTCGCCCAATGGGATGCCCTGGCCGAGCAGGGTGAGGCGCCGAAACTGATCGAGCCGCTGCTGTACGAGGACTACGTGGGCGCTACCTTCACGGCCTACGCCATCAACCGGCAGTTTCCCGGCATCGGAACCTGGCTGATCCTGATCGCCTCCTGGCTCTTCGCGATCAGTACGATGATTTCCTGGTCCTACTACGGAGAGCAGGGTGTGGTCTTCCTGTTCGGCAGCACGCTCGTGCCGCTGTACAAGATCGTCTACTGCATCCTGATCGTGGTCGCGACGCTGCCGATCGTGTCGACGACCGACGAACTGGGCAATCTGACCGACCTGGGCACCGGCGTCATGCTGTGGGTGAACATCCCGATCATGCTCATCTTCGGATTCACCGCCATGAAGGCCTACCACTCCTACTTCCAGCGACTGCGGAACGGAGAGATCAAGAGACGCGACCGGTCGTGATACCGAATCGTGTCAGGACACGCGGGTTCCGGCCTCGCTGCGCTGACGACGGATGCTCTCGTCGACGTCGAGTTTCCTGCCCTTGATGGTCTTGAGGATCAGCAGGGCGCCCTCGTCGGCGTAGTGCTTGTTCGCGAAACGGGACAGCAGCAGCGCCAGTCCCTGCTGCTGTTCGGCCGCGTTCTTGGAGTCGTTGAAGACCCTGGAGACGATGCTGACGATCGGCCGCGGCCCCCCGACGTAGGGGACGAATTCCGGCACGATCTCCTGCTCGGCGATGATGTTCGGAAGCAGCCGGTAGTCGGTGCGGAGCAGGAACTTGGCCCCGATCCAGCTGAGCAGATCCGTCTTGTAGACTCCGACCATCGACTTGCACTGGCGGGCCAGATGCAGGGTGATGGTGCCCGAGACCGCCAGAGCCAGATCGCACCAGGCGATGGCGATGTCGCGCTGTCCGGTCACCATGTGGAGCCCGCCGGGAAACTCCCGGAGCTTCCGCCGGATCAGGGTGGCGATGTCGGGATCCGCTGCGACGATCAGTCCGGTCAGTCCGCTGTTCCGCGATCGCAGTTCGATGAAGGTGTTCACCAGCAATCTGAGGTTCCGCTTGACTTCCTGCGGGCGGGAGCCGGGGAAGAGTCCCAGACGCGGAGCGCCGTGGGGCATGCCGTGCAGGCTGCCCTTGAGCTTCTTGAGATCCAGCTCCCGGTTGATGGCCGGATGACCGATGAAGCGCCCCTTGATGTTCCGCTCCTGCAGCCAGGTCGGCTCGTGCGGCAGCAGGCACAGGACCATGTCGGTCCGCCGCCGCAGCTTTGCCGCCCTCCAGCTGCCCCACGCCCAGAGCTGCGGACAGCCGAGATGCACGATCTTCGCTCCCGCCTTGCGGGTCATGGCGCAGATCGGAAAGTTCGCCGCCGGGGAATCCACCGGCACGTGGGCGATGACCCGATACTGCTTCAACCACCGGCGGATCTGCCCGTGGTAGCGTCGCACCGTCCGGACCTTCTTGAGGGCCCCCAGCCCCATGGCCGCATCGGAAATGGTGTGTTCCACCACCGTCGCTCCGGCCTGTTCCATCAGCGGGCCGCCCCAGGCGTAGATCTTCACGCCGGGGGCCCGGGCCTTGAGCCGCTCGATGATGGGTGCGGCCAACGCGTCACCGCTGGGTTCGAACGCGGTGAAGAGGATTGCCGGCTGGTTCTGGCCTTGACTGGACATGGTGCTCCTGTCCCCGCGTTCGGGTCATGGTTGCCAGAGGATACGCGGAGGCCACCTCGGCTGCAGCGGCCTCTGCTTCCACCCTCGCGGTCCTGCCGGTAGGATGCCCCCTCTTCTAGCAGGACGACTTACCCATGCTCAAGCGAACCCACATGTGCGGCGCTCTCCGCGCCTCCGACGCCGGCCAGGTCGCCACCCTCTGCGGGTGGGTCAACACCTACCGGGACCAGGGCAAGGGCCTGGTCTTCATCGATCTCCGCGACCGCTCTGGCATCACCCAGGTGGTCTTCGACCAGGAGGACGTACCCGACGAGGTGATGGAACCCGCCCGGGGGCTGCGTCGTGAATCCGTCATCGCCGTGTCCGGTCCCGTCCGCATGCGCGACGGCGGCAGCAATCCGAAGGTGGCCACCGGCGAGATCGAACTGGTGGGCGCGACGCTGGAGATCCTCAACGCCACCGAGAATCCTCCCATCCTGCCCGACGAACACGAGGCCCAGAAGATCGACGAGGAGGTCCGCCTCCGTCATCGCTACATCGATCTGCGACGCCCCCGGATGCAGTCGATCCTCGGCCTCCGGAGCGACGTCGCCCGCTACACCCGGAACTTCTTCGCGGAGCACGGCTTCCTCGAGGTCGAGACGCCCCTGCTGATCCGCAGCACGCCCGAAGGCGCCCGCGACTTCATCGTGCCGTCGCGAATGTATCCCGGACAGTGGTACGCACTTCCCCAGAGTCCGCAGCTCTTCAAGCAGATCCTGATGGTCTCCGGCTGCGACCGGTACATGCAGATCTGCAAGTGCCTTCGCGACGAGGATCCCCGCGCCGACCGTCAGGCCGAGTTCACCCAGGTCGACCTCGAGATGAGCTTCGTCGATCAGGATGATGTCATGGACATCATGAGCGAGTACGCGACCGGTCTCTTCAAGGAGTTCAAGGGCATCGACCTCGGCGACATCCCGCGGATGAGCTACGAGGAGGCGATGAACCGCTACGGATCCGACCGCCCGGACCTTCGATTCGACCTGCCCATCGAGGATGTCTCGAGCATCGCCGCGAACACGGACTTCAAGGTCTTCACCGGAGCCCTGGAGCGGGAGGACGGCGTGGTCAAGGCCATGCGGATTCCCGCCGGCGCCGATCGTCTCACCCGCAAGATGCTCGACGGCTACGGCGAATACGCGAAGTCGTGGCGGACCGGCGGCCTTCCCTACGTGAAGTACACCGGCGAGGGCGACCACGGTGGTTTCGAAACCGGCGTGGCGAAGTTCCTCGCCCCCATCGCCGGACAACTCGTTTCGGCCCTCGGCCTCGAGACGGGCGACGTCGTCCTGTTCACCGCCGACGTCCGCCCCGTGGCCTGCACCGCGATGGGACACGTCCGCCTCAAGGTGGCCGACGACCTCGAACTGATCGACGGCGAGGCCTGGTCACCGTTGTGGGTGATCGACTTCCCGATGTTCGAATGGGACGAGGAGAGCAGGCGGTACATCAGCCTGCACCATCCGTTCTCCGCCCCCAGGGAGGACGAGGTCACAAAGCTGGACTCCGATCCGGCCAACTGCAT
>CAJWBW010000111.1:0-5756 GCA_913020415.1 uncultured Phycisphaerae bacterium
CCGGCGACTCACTGCTCATGAAGACCATTCCGCAGCCCAAGCCCATGTTCGGCCTCGCCATCGAGGTCACCTCCAAGGGGGCGGAAGGGAAGCTGAGTGAGGCCATTTCCAAGATGATCGCCGAGGATCAGACCCTGGAGATGGAGCGGATCGCGGCCACGCACGAAACGGTCCTGCGTGGACTTGGTGAACTCCACCTTCGCACCAAGCTCAAGATGCTCGAGGATCGGTACGGAGTGGGCATCGACACCCGTCCGCCCAAGGTGGCCTACAAGGAGACGATTTCCGGCAAGGCGGAAGGGCACCACCGACACAAGAAGCAGACCGGTGGGTCCGGGCAGTTCGGCGAGGTCTATCTTCGTGTGGAGCCGGCCGGGCTCGAAGATGAAGAGATGGTCAACGGACTGGTGTTCGCCGACGAGACCTTCGGCGGCAGTGTGCCCAAGCAGTTCCTGCCCGCAATCGAGAAGGGCGTTCGCCAGGTCATGGAATCCGGAGCCGTTGCGGGCTATCCGCTGCAGAACGTCCGAGTTGCCGTCTACGACGGAAAGCACCATCCGGTGGATTCCAAGGAGATCGCCTTCGTGACCGCCGGAAAGAAGGCGTTCGTGGACGCGGTCAGCAAGGCGAACCCCGTGCTGCTGGAACCCTTCGTCAAGATGGAGATCACCGTTCCGTCGGACATGATCGGCGACATCTCATCCGATCTCGCCGGCCGGCGGGCCCGTATTCAGGGCACCGATGTGCTTCCCGGCAATCAGGCCGTGATGTACGCCGAGGCCCCGCTTTCGGAGGTGATGAGCTACTCCAATCAGCTCAAGTCGATCACCGCCGGGGCCGGCAGTTACTCGATGGAGTATTCGCACGACGAGAACACGCCTCCGAATGTGCAGGCAGACGTCATCAAGGCCTACCAGCCGGTGGCGGATGAGGACTGATTTCGAGCGATCCGTTCCAAGCGCGTATACTGCCCGCATGAGGTGCCGTCCCACCGTGCCCGTGCTGTTCACCGCTGCCGTTCTCAGCGGCGGATGCGTCACGGACGATTTCAGGGATCTCGGCGAAGTCTTCACCCCCAAGACGCCTCGGCAAGCGGCCCTGGAGGCTCTGGATCCCTACAATCCGGACCTTCGCCGCGAGGGTGTGGTCCTTCTGGCCAATGCCCCCTTCGGAGGGGCGGACATCTATCTCGATATGTACCGCGACTACGTGGAGAACGAGACCGATCCGCTGGTACGTGCCGCGGCCATCACCGCCCTGGGACGGCACGGGTCTCCCGAGGACGCGATGCTGATCGTTCCCTGGCTCGATGCCGAAGTCACCAAGAGCCAGAATGTACGTTGGACGGCGGCCAAGGCCCTGCAGCGTCTGCACAACCCGGCCGTCATCGGTCCGATGATCAAGGTCGTCACCACCGCGGATGACGATGGTGAAGTCAAGGCGGCCGTGGCCACCGCACTGGGGCAGTATCCCGAAGACAACGTCTTCCAGGCGTTGCTGGTGGCGTTGGATGATCGCCGACTGTCCGTGAATCTGAATGCCGCGGAGGCGTTGTCGCTTCTGACCGGTGAGGCCTGGGGGACGGACCGCGTGGCGTGGGCACGGTGGTACGACGAACTGGCCAAGCCGTCTCTTGCGTTCGCCTCCCAGCAGGAGTACCTGTACCCGACCTTCGAACGGGACAAGGTCTGGTTCGAATACATTGCATTCTGGCTGCACCAGGCGAGGGAGAAGCCGTCCTCCCCCGCGGGACTGGTTCCCGAGACACAGCGGCGTACCTGGTCGGAGTCCGATGGGGATGCGGTCGACTCCGCCGACTCCTGACGCTTCGCGCTTCGCTACCCTGTGCAACCCGTGTCCAGCAATACTTCCCAGGACAATCAGAAGGACGGTCGGATTCGCTCCGGACGTCTCGTAGGCAAGTCGCTGCCGGTGATGATCTGGATCATCGCCATGCCGGCCCTTGTCCAGCAGTTCATGGCCGCCCTGGTCGGGCTCTTCGACAAGATCCTTGCGGGTGCTCTTCCCGAGGCCATCGTGGTTGCGAGTCTGGACGGTCTCGGGGTGGGATCGTATGTCGGTTGGTTGATCGGCATCGCCATGGCCGGCATCGGAATCGGTGGGCAAGCGCTGATCGCCCGGGCGATGGGATCCGGCGATTCCGAGCAGTCCCACTCGGCACTGGGGCAGGCCCTCACCATCAGCTTCGCCTGGGGGATGTTGTTCGGCGCCGCCATGTGGTTCCTCGCGCCGCTGCTGGCTGATCTTGCGCTGCTCGATGAACAGCAGCAGGCACGCATCTACTGCATCCAGTACGTCCGGATCATCGCCTGCGGTCTTCCGTTCTTCGGGATCATGATGGTCGGCGGCATGTGCATGCACGGGGCGGGGGAATCCCTCGTCCCGTCGGTCATCGCGGTCCTCGTCAATGTGGTGAACGTGGCCTGCTCATGGCTGCTGTCCGGGGCCGATCTGGCCTGGCTCGGATTCGAAGGGGTGACCAGCCCTTTGGGGCTCGACATGCATGTCGCCGGCATCGCATGGGGTTCCACGGTCAGCTTCGCATGCGGCGCCCTGTTGACCGTGCTGGCGCTGTCCCGGGGGATCAAGGACCTCCGGTTGCAGTGGCACCGGCTGGTCCTGCAGTCGAAGATGGCCTGGCGGGTCGTGCGGATCGGCATTCCGAACTTCTTCGAAGGCCTGTCGATGTGGATGGCAAACCTGGTGGTGCTCTGGTTCATCGGCGAAGTCGCCTCGACCCAGATCGCCCGCGATGTCCAGGCCGCATCGTCCGAGGGATCGACTGAGTTGAGCGAGGCCGGCCAGGGACTCCAGGGAGCCCACATCATCGCCGTGCAGTGGGAGGCGTTCAGCTTCATGCCCGGATTCGCCATCGGTATCGCGGCGGGGGCCATCGCCGGTCAGTTCCTCGGGGCCGGGAATCTCGCCATGGCCCGCAAGGCGGTCTGGACCTGTGTGGGCATCGGCGTGGTCATCATGGGGCTGATGGGGCTGGTCTTCACCTTCTTCGGTTCCGCACTGACGTCCGTGATCAGCGACGAACCGGTCTACATGGAGACGGTGCCCAAGCTGTTGATCATCTGCGGCGTGACCCAGGTGTTCTTCGCGATTTCGATGGTCACCCGCCAGGCCTTGCGCGGCGTCGGGGATACGACCTGGGTCTTCATCATCACGACCTGTTCCAGCTACCTCGTCCGCCTGCCGGCCGCCTGGTTGTTCGGGGTCCAGCTCGAGATGGGGCTGGTCGGCATCTGGATCGCCCTCTGCGGGGAACTGGTCGTGCGATCGATGCTCTTCCTGGGCCGCTTCGTCCACGGAGGGTGGGCCAAGCGGGAGCTCTAGACTCCCTGCGAGAGTCGTTCCCCGAGAACCGCCGGCAGGCCCGCCTCGATGGTGTCAGTTCTGGTCTGGTCGATGTCGTACTCGACCCGGTGCACCGTGAATGTGCCCGCTTCGGTGTCCAGCAGCGCGCAACTGGCACGGGGATCATTGTCCCGGGGCTGTCCGACCGCTCCGGGGTTGCAGAGGCAGAGGTGATCCGGGGGGAGCGGAATGGGCTGGCCGGATGTGGGGACGTGCACCTGAATCGCTTCGGGAGGACAGAAGTCCTCCGCAACGATGTCCATCGCAACGGTGAAGACCCGGGGGACGTGGGTATGTCCCACCAGACCGATCGGGGTCCGCAGGGCGCTCAGGGCTTCGGATGCGGTCAGCAGATCGAGCACGTATGCCGTCTCGTGTTGGACCGGGGTGTCGTGGGCGCAGGTGATGCCGCGGGGGGTGATTTCCATCGGTTTCATGTGAAGAAGCACGTCGATGTCCCGGGGGGACAGCTGCTGCTTCGTCCATTCGATGGCCGCCCACGCAATGGGATTGAACCTGCTCTGGGCGTCCTCCATGAAGACGGCTTCGTCGTGATTGCCACGCACGAGCAGGTCGCAGTAGGTCAGTGCGAGATCCAGGCAGCGGGCCGGTGCGGGACCGTAGCCCACGATGTCACCGAGGCAGTAGAGCTCGTCGACGCCCAGGCGACCGAGCTGGTTAAGTACGGCCATGAACGCGTTCGCATTTCCGTGGACGTCCGAAACCACTCCGATGCGTGCCATGGCCAGCCCTCTCCGGATGCGGTCACTCGTTGGAGGAGTCGCCCTGTTCGGTGCCGGGGTCGATGGCGGATTCCTCGACGACCGGTGCGGGTTCATCGGCCGGTTTCTGGGCCGCCGCCTGCTGCTTCACCCGGGAGATCTTCGACTTGTCGGGGGCCAGGATCATGGTCATGCGACGGCCGGCCATGCGTGCCGGTGTCTCGACCTTGCTGATGTCCTCGAGGGTCTCGGTGACGTGCTTCATTCGCTCGTGGCCGCGTTCGCGATGCAGCATCTCACGACCCCGGAAGTTCTGGACGATCTGGACCTTGTGTCCCTCCATGAGGAACTTTCTCGCCTGATTCAGTCGGATCTCGATGTCGTGGGGATCGATCTTCATCGATCGCCCGAGACGGACTTCCTTCATCTCCGCCGTCTTGGAGCGGGCTCGGTTGGCCTTCTCCTTCTTGGACTGCTCGTAGCGATACTTTCCGAAGTCGAGGATCCGGCACACGGGCGGATCGCTGTCGGGAGACACTTCGACGAGATCCAGATCCACCTCGCGGGCGCGGGCGAGGGCATCCTCGGTCTTGACGATCCCGATCATGTTCTCGTTTTCATCGATGAGGCGAACCGGGGATTTCCGGATGTGCTCGTTGGTACGAGGAAGATTCCGGACGGCGTCCTGCGGACGGAAGTAGCGTCGACGTGCGATGGCGAAGGCTCCTCTCAGGCGGCGAACAGATTTCGCATCGACGGGGACCGTCCCGGGCGATGCGAACGGGCTCGTCGCGTGGTGGCTCGTTGCTGTGCTGTTGAGCGGTAGGCAGGGGTGGCCGTCGACATGATCATGCTTCGGGCCGGAGCGACTGTCGGACGATGTCATCGAGCACACGTGCGGCCGTGTCGATGGTGTCGTGGTGATCGATCATCCGTGGCGTTCCTGCTCTTGTCGTCCCGGGACGTGCTTCGACACGTCCTCGATGCGGGATGTACGTCAGACTACCACCACGCAGGGGTGCACGGCAAGAACGGAATGGAAATCCCGTGGCGGTCACTCCACGGTCCCGAACAGCTCCCCGGTGACGGTCCGTTCCCCGCGAGTGCCGATTTCGGTCTCGAGCGTGTCGAGCAGGGTGTCCAGTGGTGCGGCACCGAGATCCTTCTGGATGCCGTGGGCGCGGACGCTCACGGCCCGCTGCTCCTGATCCCGCGGCCCCACGATGAAGAGGTAGGGGATCTTCATCTCGGCGGCGGTTCGAATGCGGGCCTGCAGTCGTTCGTTCGAGTCATCCAGTTCGGCACGAACGCCCAGAGCCCGCAGACGCTGATGGACCATGGTGGCGTAGTCCGAAGTCTTCTCGGAAACGGGCAGCACGCGGACCTGTTCGGGCGCCAGCCAGGTGGGGAAGGCTCCCGCAAAGTGCTCGATCAGCACGCCGATGAAGCGTTCCCAGGAACCAAAGGGGGCCCGGTGGATCATGACCGGCCGGTGAGGCCGGTTGTCCGGTCCGATGTAGGTGAGATCGAATCGTTCCGGCAGGTTGTAGTCCACCTGGATGGTACCGAGCTGCCATTCGCGGCCGATGACGTCCCGAACCACGAAGTCGATCTTCGGCCCGTAGAAGGCCGCCTCGCCCGCCTCCTCGG
>CAJWBW010000112.1:0-5739 GCA_913020415.1 uncultured Phycisphaerae bacterium
GGCGGCGCCGGCGAGCTGCTCGGGGGCCATGTAGGCGAAGGTGCCCATGAACTCTCCGGCGGCGGTGGCGGCCATGGCCGTGTCCGTCATGGCTTCGGGGCCGACGACCTTGGCGAGTCCGAAGTCGAGGACGTGGGGCTCCCCTTCATCGTCCACGAGGATGTTCAGGGGCTTGAGGTCGCGGTGGATGATGGCCCGCAGGTGGGCCGAGTTGACCGCGGCGCAGACCTTCAGGAAGACCCCGATGCGTTCCCGGCGATCCGGTTCGCGTCCCGTCTCGGAACCATCGGAGATCCGGA
This sequence comes from uncultured Phycisphaerae bacterium, assembly GCA_913020415.1. Lineage (GTDB taxonomy): Bacteria > Planctomycetota > Phycisphaerae > Phycisphaerales > SM1A02 > UBA854. Next base: position 300 of record CAJWBW010000112.1, read on the forward strand.
AGAGATTCAGCGGGACGCCCTTGATGTACTCCATCGCGGTGAAGAGACGCCCGTCGGGCGTCACCCCGCTGTCGAACACCGTGACGATGTTGGGATGATTCATCGACGCGACGAGTTCCACCTCGCGTTCGAACCGCTGCTTCTGCCGTTCGGTGGTGAAGGCGGCCTGGATGATCATCTTCAGTGCGACTTCGCGTTTGGTTCGGAGCTGCCGTGCGAGGTAGACCACGCCCTGCCCGCCCCGGTCGAGTTCCCGGATGATCTCGTATCCCTCGGGCGGGGCCTGTTCGGTGATGGGGGCGGGGCCCTTGACCCGATCGCGGTTGGCTTCGATGAAGTCCGCAAGGAAGTCCTGGTCCTTCTGCAGGGATTCCAGTTCCGCCTGGACGGATCCGTCCTCGTCCCACCGGCTGAGGTACTCGAGGACGTGCGAACTCATGGTCGCACCGGCGGCGATGGCTTCCAACTCCTCGTGCGACGGACGGGGCGGCGGCGGTGTGTCCCCGGCCGAGGTCATGTCGTCGCCTCGTCGTCGTACGTCTGTTCGAGTCGTTCGATGATGGCCCGCAGTCGCTTGGCCGTCCGGCTCTTGGCCAGATAGACCTCCTGATCGGTCATCTCGAGATCGGATGCCACCGTGGCCACGGGAATCTGGTTCATGGCCACCATCTCGAACGCCTTGATGGTCCGGTCGTGGGCCTTGGTGGTGGCTCGGAGTTCCTGCATCGCCAACTGGAGGATGACCGTTCGCCGCTCCTGATCCCAGAGCGTCGAGCATTCATCGTCGCTGGGCAGGGTGACCATCGCCGACTCGCCGCGGTATTCGCGTTTCACGCCCTTCTTGCGATAGACGCCCGCGACCCGGAACCGGGCGATGCCCACCAGCCAGGATCGCAGTCGCCCACGATCACGGTCGTACTTGCCGTCGCGGTATTCCTGCAGGAACTGGAAGATGGTCTCCTGGGCGACATCGCTGGCGTCGGACTCGCTGAGGCCGAGCTTGCGTGCGAAGGCGACGACGATGGGGCGGTACCGGGTGTCGAACTGCGACCACGCGGCTTCGTTGTCGTGGTCGAAGAGGCCTTCGAGCAGGGCGGTGGTGGTTCGTTCGATGTCGACCATGGGACCTGCATGGTACCCCGGCGGACTCGTCAGAGCACCTGCTCGGCCTTCGGATACGCGCCATGGACGTTGAAGACCCGGCACAGCGATCGGGCCCGTTCGATCGCCTCCCGCATGACGGGATCCTCGCGGTGTGCGTCCGCATCGATGAAGAACATGTACTGCCAGTTCTCGCGGCCGCTCGGCCGCTTGTCGATGTGGCTGAGGTTGATGCCGGCATCGCGGAACACGCCCAGCACGTCGACGAGGGCTCCGGGTTCGTGCGTGGTCACGAAGGAGATCGTGGTCTTGTCGTTGCCCGTCGGCAGTGCCTCCTGCATCGCGATCACGAGGAACCGGGTGACGTTGTTGGGCTTGTCCTGGACCCCGTCGAAGAGGACGTTGACTCCGTAGAGCGAGCCTGCGAGCGATGAGCCGATGGCCGCCGCGTCATCGGCATCGACGACCGACTGCACCGCGAGCGACGAACTCGCGGTCACGACCTGCTCGGCTTCGGGGAATTCGCGTTCGAGCCACTGACGGCACTGGTCGATCGCCTGGGGGCGGGAGGCGATTCGACGGATTCGTTCGGCGGGGACGTTGGAGAGCAGACAGTGGTTGATCTCGATCTGGGCTTCGGCGTAGACGGTCACGTCGAACTCCTGAAACGCATCCAGGGTGTCCGTGATGCTGCCGCCCGTGGAGTTCTCGTAGGGCACCAGTCCGTAGTTGCAGTGGCCGCCCGCGACGGCCCGGAACACGGAGTCGATGCCTCCGAATTCCGCAAACTCGACGGACTGTCCGAAGTGCCGGACCGCGGCGAGATGGCTGAACGATCCGCGGGGGCCCAGGTAGCCGATCCGCAGGGCCTGCTCGAGGGAGAAGCTGCCCGACATCAGTTCCCGGTAGATGCACTCGAGGGTGTGGTTCGAGAGCGGGCCGCGGTTGAGCGACTGGATCCTGTCCAGCACCGCGCGCTCGCGATGGGGAGCGTAGATCGGCGTGTCGGTGTCGCGCTTGGACTCGCCGACCTCGACGACGAGCTCGGCCCGCTGCCCCAGCAACTCCACGATCTGGCGATCGAGGTCGTCGATGTGCACCCGCAGTTCGTCGAGGGGGCGGGGGGTGGATGCGTTGGAATCGTGGTCCGAAGTCATCTGGTATCGTCAGAGGATACCGGCTTGGAGAGAGTCGTACCTTTGTGGGGTCCAGATCACGATGCAAAATACCGAACACGACGGTGCCGTCGCGCTTCTGGGACGATTCAACCGACTTCCGGGCTGGCCCTGGCGGCGCACCCTGCTCGTGGTCATCGGGTTCGGATTCTTCTTTTCGTTCTTCGACATCATCACCATCGGGCTCTCGTTGAAGGTGATGCAGGATCAGTTCGGGGTGTCGGAGTCGATCGTCAACTGGGCCGTGACCACCAGTCTGCTGGGGTACATCGCGGGTTCGCTGCTGGACAGTCTGATCAGTGATCGATTCGGTCGCCGGATCGCCCTGTACATCTCGGTGGGGTTGTTCACGCTGGGGTCGATCATGACCGCAACCGCGTGGGAATTCTGGATGGTCCTGGTGTGGCGATTCGTATCCGGCATGGGCATCGGTGCGGAGATCGCCTGTGTCACCACCTACATGGGAGAGATGTCGCCGCAGCGAAGTCGTGGCCGGTACACCAGCATCGCAGTGGCCTGTGGATTTCTCGGTCTGGCGCTGGTGCCCTTCGTGGCGGTGGTCCTGGTTCCCCAATTCGCCTGGGGCTGGCGAGCGCTGTTCATCATCGGTGGTCTGGGCGGCCTGGTGATCTGCTTCATGCGCAGGCACATGCCGCCGTCTCCGCGCTGGCTTCTGAACCAGGGACGATACACCGAGGCGGAGGCGATCATCGCCGACGCCGAGGTCCGGAGTCGCACTCGATCCGGTAGGGAACTGCCTCCCGTCGTCCAGCAACCCGTAACGCTGGAACGGGGAGGGCTGCAGACCCTGCTGCACATGCCGCATCGGTGGCGGGTGCTGTTCTTCGGTCTGGTGTGGTTCTGCTACTACACCGGGAACTACGGCTGGCTGGAATTGTCCAACGAACTGCTGGTGGAACAGGGGTTCGACGTCGCCAAGAGCCTCTGGTTGACGGGCGTGGCCTCGCTGGGCTTCGTGGTCGGATCCATCATGGCGATCTTTCTCAGCGACCGCATGGAGCGAAAGTGGTCGTGTGCGATGCTGGCGGTCTCCTGGACGATCCTGCTGCTCCTGATCGGATGGTTCCCGTCGGAGGTGATGATCATGGCGGCGGGGTTCGTGGCCGCCATCTCGATCGCGATGATCATTCCGATGATGTACACCTACACGGCGGAGATGTTTCCGACCGTGGTCCGCAACACCGGGGTCTCGATCACCGACGGCATCGGTCATGTGGGGGGCGCACTGTGCCCCCAGATCATCTTCGGATTGGCTGCGATCCTCGCCGCCAAGGAGCATCAGTTCGTCGCCGCCCTGACCGTGATGGCGGCCACCGGCCTCCTGACCGCGTTGCTGCTGATGATGGGCCCCCGATCCAGTCAAATGGCTTCCCATTGAGAAAAAGTGGGTTTCTCGGTCAGCTTTCCTTCCATCTTTCGAGTGTGTGGTTGCTCGACCCCCGATCTTGGATTCCAATGAGGGATCTGGATCGCGCGGTCCCTGCATTCCCCCGAAGAGAGAGCATTCATGTCGACTCGTACCCTGCTACTGGTGATTCCCGGTTCGATTCTGCTGGCCGGGTCGCTGGCGACCTCCGTGCCGCAGCAGGCCCCCGACGTGCCCGACGAACCGCGACTGGTCGACGGTGAACTGGTCTATCCCGAAGGGGCGATGATTCCGAAGTACCTCACGGAGACGGAGTCCCGCTGGATGCGGGCGAACCCGCCCGTTCGCGGTCTGCCGACCACGGATCCACCCGTGGGGCCGGTCCAATGCGCATCCGAGTACGAGCCCATGGACGGCATCCTCTTCGCATGGGAGGGATTCACGAGCACCATCGCCCAGATGGCCGCCGCGATCACGACCACCGGCGATGCCAACGTCTATGTGGCCTGCGACAGCAACAACGAGGCCAACTCGGCGCGCAACAGCATGATCTCGGCGGGTGCCGATCCGAACCGCATCGTCACCATCGTGCGTCCGACCGACACGGTCTGGATCCGCGACTACGGCCCCCGCATGATCCGGGTGGGGGGCTGTCGGGCGGTCGTCGACCACAACTACAACCGTCCGCGTCCCAATGACGACGACTTCAACGTCTCCTTCGCCGACGTGCTCGACTTCGACTACTACCGGCTTCCGCTGTCCCACGGCGGCGGCAACTGGCACGCCAACGGGGTCGGGGCTGCAGCCGCGACCCAGTTGATCAACAACGAGAATCCCGGGTACTCCGAGGCGCAGATCCGTCAGATCTGGCGGGACTACCAGAATGTCGAAACCGAGCTCCACGCGCCGTTCCCCACGTCGGTCGACTCCACGCAGCACATCGACATGTGGATGCAGATCATCGGGGATCAGGAGATCATCATCGCGGACTGGCCCACCCAGCCCGGCAGCACCCAGGACGACATCTGCGACGACACCGCCGACTACTACGAGTCCCTGGGCTGGACCGTCCACCGGACGAACTCCTACTCCAGCGGGTGGACGCACTACACCTACACGAACATGGTGCTCTGCAACGATCTGGTGATCCTGCCCCGCTACAACGATCTCGGATCCTCGTGGAACAACGGAGCCCGCGACGTCGTGCAGGCCGCCATGCCCGAGAAGACGATTCTCCAGATCAATGCGGACAGCCTCGCGTATTCCGCGGGCGTGTTCCACTGCATCACCATGCACATCCCGGCCAACGCCGGCGGCGCCGATCCGGTGGCCTATCTGGAGTCGTCGCCGGGCGGCGCCTACGACCCCGGCGATGTCCTGCCGATCCGCTGGCGAAGCGACGACGACGACGTGTTCGGAAGCCGCACGGTGGACATCCTGCTGTCCGTGGACGGGGGATCCGGTTTCACCCCGGTGGTCAGCGGCACCGCCGACGATGGAGCGTGGAACTGGGTGGTTCCCGATGTGATCACCGATCAGGCCGTCCTGCGGGTGCGGGTGGTCGACGCCGACGGCAACACCGGATTCGACGACAGCGAAGGACTGTTCTCGATCGAGGGGACCAGTGTGGTGGGCGACGCCAGCGGAGACGGATTCGTGGGGGTGGATGATCTGCTGATCGTGATCGCGGGCTGGAATTGCGGTGGGGAGGGCTGCCCCGGAGACGTCGACGGAGATCTCTTCGTGGGTGTGGACGATCTGCTGATCGTGATCGCAA
>CAJWBW010000113.1:0-5722 GCA_913020415.1 uncultured Phycisphaerae bacterium
GGCGATGTCCAGTGCTTGGCGACGTATTCGACGGGCCGCCCGCCAATCCGTCCGACCGGGCGTCCCGGCCCGCCGGCGGGCCAGCGACCGGGGAACCAGCCCTTCGTCGGCCAGATCCTGCAGCGAGAGCAGCATCGGTTCCCCCGCAAAGGCGGACCGTGGGGAGTAGGGCGAGTTGCCCGGACCCACCGGATGCACGGGGAGCGTCTGCCAGATCGAGAAACCGGCATCACCGATTCGTTCCGCGAAGGCTCTGGCGGCGGCACCGAGATCACCCAGGCCACCGGGGCCCGGCAGCGAGGTGAGATGCAGCAGCACGCCGGCCCGGCGACGTCGAAAGAACGGATGGGGACGAGTCAAGGCGTGAGGGTCCAGACACGGCCGGCCAGCGGCGGTACGACCAGCATGGGCGGAGTCGACTCGGCAGCGGACGGGGAGCCGAACGCCGACGACCACGTTCCGGCGGGAAGCGCGTCTTCGGGCACCTCGAGGCTCACTTCACGATCCGACGCATTGAGCGCGACCAGCACCACATCGTCCTCGTATTCGCGCAGGAACACCCAGGTGTCCAGGGCGTCGTCGACCAGCAGGGTCCGGATCGAACCACGACGCAGCGCGACGTGTCCGTTCCGAAGTGCAATGGCACGGCGGTAGAACTCGAGATGGTCATCCATCACGAAGTTGTCGGACGGATCCTCGTACGGCTCGAGGTCCTTCCACAGCATCGGCTTGCGGTTGGTGGGATCGTCCGCGCCCCACATGCCCACCTCGTCGCCGTAGTAGATCATCGGAGCGCCGACACTGGTCATCTGGAGCAGGGCGATCAACCGGGCCTTCCGGTAGTGCTCGGGACCGGGCTTCGACCCGTCGTAGGAGGGATCCTCCTGTTCACGGTTGCCCCGGTCGTAGTCCCGGTCCGGATTCTTGAGCTTCGACACCAGACGATCGGTGTCATGGCTGTCCACCAGATTCTGCAGGACGTAGGTGACCTCGGGATCGTAGGCCAGACGAAGTTCCGCAAAGCGCCGCTCGGCCTCGGAGACGCTGATGCGACGATCCCGGTTGCCGATCCACTCGAAGGCGATCTCCGCGAAGGGGTAGTTCATCACCGCATCGAAGCTGCGTCCGTCGAGCCATTCATCCGCCCGGCTCCAGATCTCGCCGGTGATGTAGGCGTCGGGGTTGATCGAACGCACGAACTCGCACCACTCGTACCAGAAGGCCATGGGGACGTCGTTGGGAACGTCCAGCCTCCAGCCGTCGATGCCGTCGGCGGGATCGCCGTCGCCGTCGGGATCCATCCATCGTCGCGTGATGTCGAAGATGTGACGGCGGGCGGTCTCGGATGCGAGACCGTGTGCCTCGTCCTTGCGAAAGGCGGGAAGTTCCCCGAACCCCGCCCACCCCTCGTAGGCGAACGGTTCCCAACTCGTGATGTCGAACCAGTCCGCATACCGGCTGGCCCGACCGTTGGCACGAACATCGACGAAGGCGGGGTGCGCCGTTCCGACGTGGTTGAAGACCCCGTCGAGAATGACGCGGAATCCCCGGGCCTTCGCCTCGCGCAGAAACTCCAGGAACGCCCGGTCACTGCGGGTGAAGGACCAGGTCGAGGGATCCAGCAGATCCTCTCCGGCCACCGTCTCGTCGTAGTCCGCGTCACCCCCGTAGAACTCGTCGACGTGGATGTAGTTCGTGGTGTTGTACTTGTGATGGCTCGAGGCCTGGAAGATCGGATTGAGGTAGAGCGCGTTGACCCCCAGATCCTTCAGGTAGTCCAGTCCCTCCCGCAGCCCCGCGAGATCCCCCCCGTAGAGACGGGAGAACACGTAGTACTCGTAGAAGGTCTGCCCGTCCGCCCCCTCCCACGGGCTGCCTTCGTACCAGCGGCTTCGCCACGGACGCACCGGATCGGGGTCCGTCGAGGGATCACCGTTGCGGAAACGGTCGACCATGATCTGATACCAGATCGCGTCCTTGGCCCAGTCGGGAGTCATGAACGCCGGGGCTTCGCCGGGCTGGAGGCTGTAGATCGATCCATCTCGCACGTGACTGACTCCATCCTCGAGAACGAAGGTGTAGCGAAGCTCCGCAGCGGGGGCGGGCAGCACGCCCTCCCACCATTGGTGCGTGCCGCCATCAAGCACCGCCGCCATGTCGATCCGGTCACCGGCATCGGTGACGATTCGGACCCGCTCGACATCGTCGGCCAGCGTCCGGTAGCGGATGCGGACCTGGCCGCCGCGGGTGACGCTCCGATCGCGCGGGCGCTTCGGGTCGTGTTCCAGGCCGATGGCATCCACCCGACCGTCTCCCACCTCGGCCACCGGCGCATCGGGATCGGGAACCCCCAGTCCGATTCGGGAGTTGACACCCCCGAATCCGTCCGGCTCGGTCACCGCGTTGCGGGGGTCCGGCAGCCACTCGTCGCCGTTGCGGACGAACTTGTAGGAATGCATGCCCGGACCGAGTTCGAGCGTCGTCGTCCAGCGATCGGTTCCACGCCGCATCGGAGTCGCCGTCGTACTCCAACCGTTGAACGATCCCGCGAGCGAGACGGATCGGGTCCCCGGCGGGGCGGAATACGCGAAGGTGCACCGCCAGCGATCCGGCCCCAGTGTGCGGACCCGGACCGATCCCGGCACCCGATCAACCTGCTGCGTCAGGATGCGTGCCTCCGGACACGAGGGCGGCCAGACCGCAGGGACTTCACGGGGAAGAAGCAGGATGATCAGCAGGGTGACGAGCATGACAGGAGGAGTCGATAAACTGGCTTGGAATTGAAATGGGGTGCCTCCATCGAAGCGACTCGGATTCTATTTCAGCGACTGCTTTTTGGCCTCGCCATCGTCGCGATTGCGTGGGCTTTTCTGCACGTGGTCCAACGTGAACTCCTGGGACGGAACCTCGAGGAGGATGCCGTGGTCCTGCGGGTCATGCACTGGTCCGGCGGCGGGGGGAAGCAGGAAGACGCCATCGTGGCCGACTCCATCGACGCGTTCATGGCCGAGCACCCCGGCACCAGGGTGATCCGCATCAATCCGGGCGATCCCGGCCAGTTCTACACCAAGCTGCAGACGATGATGGCGGCGGGGGATCCCCCGGATCTCTTCTACATGAATTTCGAACGGCTCCCGGTCTTCGTCGATGCGGACCAGCTGCTTCGGCTCGATCAGCTGGTCGAGAACGATCCGGCGTTCGGCCTGGAGGACTTCTTCCCCACGACGGTCGAGGCGTTCCGGTGGAACGGGCGACGGATGGGAGAGGGGCCGCTCTACGGCATCCCCAAGGACTTCACGACCCTCGGCTTCTACTACAACGCGGATCTGTTCCGCACCGCCGGCATCCCCGAGCCGGCGCCCGACTGGACCTGGGACGAGTTCATCGCGGCCGCGCGAGCCATCGGCGAACTCCCCGATCGGACGGGAGCCGAGTTCATCACGTGGCCGTTCGTGCTGCGTGGATACCTCCGGACCGAGGGGGTGGAACTGCGGGGAACGACATGGGACGAGGTCGATCTCGACGATCCCCGGCTGACCGAAGCACTCGACCGGCTGCGCCGGTGGCGATTCGACGAGGAGCACACGCTCGCACGGGGGGAGGCGGAGGGATTCGACCCCGCTTCGGTGTTCATCGACGGGAACCTCGGCATGATCGGACCGCTCGGCCGCTGGGTCGTACCGCAGTTCCGAACCATCCCGGAGACCGGTGACGATGGATTCGAATGGAACTTCGCCCCGATGCCGCGGGGACGCGAAGCGACGAACGTCACCGTCACGGTGGCCTGGGCGATGGCGCGGGAATCCAAGCATCCCGAGGAGGCGTGGAACCTGCTGCGCTACCTGACCGGATCGGAGGCCCAGGCCAGGTTGTCGAGGCTCGGCCTGGCGATTCCGACCCGACGCTCCGTCGCCGAATCCGATGCGTTCATCGATTCCACGCGGCCTCCGACACGGGACACGGACTACCTCGAGGGGGCCGGAACCGCACGGGTGGTCGACTGGCCCACCGATCCCAGATTCGAAGCCGAGTTCGGCAAGCAGGTCGATCTCGCGTTGCGAACCGGCGAACCGCTGGACGAGCGGCTGGCGGCCTTCGAAGGCTGGTGGGACCGCGCCCGGACCCAGGCCGGCAGCGAAGCGTCCGCCGCACCGATGCCGTGGCGTTCGATCGGTCTGGCGGGCCTGGTGCTGGCCGGCATCCTCGTATGCATCATCGTCGTGGTCCTTCGACGCGGTCGGTTGACGGCGGCCCAACGCCACGAGGAGCGTTCGGGATTCCTGCTCGCATCACCGTGGCTGATCGGATTCTGCCTGCTGCTCGCATTCCCGATTCTGTTGTCCCTGCTGCTGTCGCTGACGAACTGGAACGGCAACACGCCCCTGGCCGAGGCCGAGTTCATCGGACTCGACAACTACCGGCAGATCGTCGGCGGCGACACCACGTTCTGGACGAGTCTGCGGGTCACGGTCATCTACGCGCTGCTGGCGGTCCCCACCGGACAGCTGTTCGCGCTGCTGGCGGCTCTGCTGCTCAACACGAAGGTGCGGGGCATGGCGATCTTCCGGGCGGCCTGGTACCTCCCCAGCGTGCTGGCGGGAGTGGGGGTCGCGTTGCTGTGGCAGCTCGTCTTCCGCGGTGACGGGGGACTGCTCAATACGGTGCTCGAATGGACCGGCGTCGGAGGCGTCGACTGGCTGGACGGCGACGCCAGAACCTGGGGGCCTCCCGCCTTCGCGATCATGAACCTCTGGGTCATCGGGGGCAGCATGATGATCTATCTCGCCGGTCTGCAGGGGATCCCGAGATCCCTGATGGAAGCAGCGGAGATCGACCGGGTCGGCCCGATCACCCGGTTCGTGCGCATCACCCTCCCCATGCTCTCGCCGGTGATCCTGTTCAACCTCGTGATGGCCGTGATCGCATCGTTCCAGGTGTTCACCCAGGCGTTCGTGATGACCGGTGGCGGTCCCGGCGACCACACCCGGTTCTACGTGCTCTACATCTTCAACCAGGCGTTCGACTTCTACCGGATGGGCTACGCCTCGGCCCTGGCCTGGCTGCTGCTGGTGATCGTGCTGGTGCTCACCGTGATCGTCCTGAAGACCAGCGGCCGCTACGTCTACTACGAGGGGATGAAGCAGTGAACCGCGGTCGATCCAATCCGGCCTGGTACATCCCGCTCCTGCTGGGAACGATCGTCATGATCTTTCCGCTGTGGTGGATGATCACGCTCAGCCTCGAGACGGAGTCCAACGCCAGCGCTGCGCTCACCCGGGGACAGGCCCTGCTGACCGTTCCCGCCGAACCGCAGTGGGGCAACTACGGCGAAGCGATCCGGCGGGTGGGAACGAGCGAATGGTGGGGCTTCCTCGACGCCCTGGCGAACTCGATCGTGGTGACCACCCTCGTGCTGGTGGCCACCATCCTGTCCTCGAGCCTGGTGGGATTCGCATTCGCCCGCATCCGCTTCCGAGGCAACCGGATCCTCTTCCTGCTGATGCTGGCCACGATGATGCTCCCCGCCCAGGTGACGATGATCCCGCTCTTCCTGCTGTTCCGGTCCCTGGGCTGGGTGGACACGCTGCTGCCGCTGATCGTGCCGGCGTTCTTCGGGAGCGCCTTCTTCATCTTCATGTACCGGCAGTTCATCTCCCAGGTCCCCGAATCGCTGATCGAGGCGGCCAAGATCGACGGCTACGGATGGCTCGGAGCCTGGTGG
>CAJWBW010000114.1:0-5718 GCA_913020415.1 uncultured Phycisphaerae bacterium
GCTCGACTGCGAGGCGTTCGACTGACCTGTCAGCTCACGTCCTCCCTCCGTGCCCTTCCCTTCAGTGCCGGAGGTTCCATCCTGCTGGGATTGGTCGAGCAGGCGCTGTCGGCGCCGGTCGGGACCGGTTCGGAACGCACCGTCTCGGTGACGGCGACCATCGACGCCCAGCAGCGTCTGGTCATCAGCATCGAGGATTCGGCCCAGGCGGGTCGGGAGTGCTATTCGATCCGAGACCTGGGGCGATGGCGTCGGCACATCGGTGAACTCGGCGGCGAACTTCGCCTGCGTGGGGTTCCGTTCGGCAGCGGCACCACCATCCAGGCCATGCTGCCCGTCGAGCATCAGGCGGCATGATCAAATCACCATCGGCCATCGCGATCGTCCAGTGTCCGGCGTCCGGACTCGAGGATTCGACCGAACGTGTCCTGCGTGCATCGTCGGATGTGCTGTTGACGGTCCGGTCGGTGGACGAGATCGAATCGCATCTCGCCGCACTGCGGGGTGCTCCGTGCATGATCTTCGTCGACGGCTCGGCGGGAGTGGACTACGGCCGGCTGCGTGGTGTCCGGGAGACCGGACCGCATCACGCTCTGGTCGCGATGGTCCAGGATCCCGGTGTTGATGCCGTCGTCGATGCACTGCGATTCGGATTCGTCGACGTGCTTGAACTGCGGGCCGGGGCGTCGCGATGGCGTCTGGCGGCGGATCGGGCGGCGGCGGGTCTGGCTCGTGCGGATCGGCACGAGGGGATCCAGGACGGGATGCCGCTGCGTGAAGCGCTCCTGGTTCCAGAACGACGAATCATCCTGGCCGCCTTGGACGCGAACGACTGGAATCGCGGGGACACGGCCCGCCAGCTTCAGATCGACCGGACGACGCTCTACAAGAAGATGAAGCAGTTCCGCATCGCGGCCTGATCAGGGATCCACCGGATCGTGCCCGGCGAGCAGGTCCGGGAAGCCTTCGACCTGATCCTGATCCGGTGTGACGCCCAGGTAGGCGAGGGCATGGTCCATCACATCCCGTACCACGGGACCGGCCACCCGACCGCCGTAGTAGGGGCCGATCCGCTTGTCGGGATCCTCGATCACGCACAGCACGACCAGTCGCGGCGACTCGAGCGGTGCTCCGGCGATGAACGACGAGATGTAGCGATCCTCGTGGTATCCGCCACCGGTCGCCTTGGGCAGTTGGGCCGTCCCCGACTTGCCGAACAGGCGATACCAATCGGATCTGCAGCGTTGTCCGGTTCCGTCCGTCATGACCTTTCGCATCGTCATGCGGGTGATTCGCGCGATGCCGGGGTCCAGCACCCGGTGCTGCACCAGCGGAGGCACGTGGTGTTCACCGTGTGCAAGCAGATGCAGAGCCGGCAGATTGCCGTCGGTTGCGAATGCGCTGAAGGCACGCACCATCTGCAACGGCGTGACGCCGATCTCGTGTCCCAGGGAGACGGACACCTGGGTGTAGGAACTCCAGTCGCCGCTGCTCGTGACGAGGCCGGCCGTCTCACCCGGCAATCCGCAGTTGGTGCGGGTTCCGAACCCGAACCGGTTGATGCATGCCTGCATCGAGCCGGTGTCCAGACGCTCGGCCACGATGGCCATCCCGCTGTTCATGGACTTGACCAGCACCTTTTCCCAACTGGACTTTCCGTAGTAGTGGACGTCCCGGATCCGTCGTCCGCTCCGGGTTCGGTGGGGGGTGCCGTTGGGGGTGGGGAGGATTTCCGACGGGGTGACCACGCCCTGTTGCGTGGCGTACGCCCACACGAAGGGCTTGAAGGTGGATCCCGGTTCGTAGGGGTCGGTTGCGCACCGGTTGCGGGCGAGTCTGGGATCGACGGGCGCTGCCTCGGGGGCGGGATCGCCCTCCCGCGGAGGGCGATCCGAGTTCACCAGATCCGCGATGGCCAGCAGCTCCCCGGTTGCGGGATCGAGGACCACGACGCGTCCACCCGCGGCGTTGCGGGCGACGATTTCCGCCTCCAGCCGTTGTTCGACGTGCCGCTGGATGACCATGTCGATCGTCAGTCGGCAGTCGGCTCCATCCTCGTGCGGCGTGAAGGTATCGGGGCTGATCCACAGGGGACGACGCCGCACGTCGCGAAGGTAGGTCATCCGACCCTCGGTTCCCGCCAGGTCCTCGTCCAGAAGATGCTCGGCGCCTCCCAGGCCGGTGTGTTCGAATCCGACCAGACCGATGAGCTGGGCACCGGTTCCATCCTGCGGGTAGTGCCGGACCAGACGCGGTTCCAATCCGACTCCGTCGAGTCCGCTGCGTCGAATGCGGTCGACCTGCCACGGCTCGAGGATGCCGCTGACGGGTACGAAGCGGGAACCGTGCCGAGGGGCCACACGCCGATCGACATCCACGGGGTCCAGTCCGATCAGATTCTTGAGATCAACCCCGATGGTGGCGAGATCCTTGACGGTTCCGGGGTCGACGAAGGCGCGGTGACCCAGCGTGGTCGTGGCGATGACGCGGCCGCGACGGTCCAGCAGGTCGCCGCGGCGTGCCGGTTCGACCCGGGTCGAGAACGGTGATCCGGCGGCAGCGGACAGTCGCAGGTCCGGGGTGAGTTTCAGTTGGACGACGCGGCCGATGCAGGCCAGCATGACGACGGCGATTCCGGTCAGCAGCAGGGTCGTCCAGCTGTCGAGCCGGTGCTGCTGCCAGGTTCGCGGAGGAGGGACGTCGTTCACGGTCGGGCCTGTTCGCCGGTGGGAACGACCGTCCAGGGGCGGTTGATGGCGAGCCATCGATTCGGATCCTCGGCCAGCCATTCCTTGAGAGCCGGCGCACGGCATGCTTCCGCGATGCGTTGGCGGGTGGTCCACATGGTCCGCCGCTGCTCCATCAGCAGGCGGTGCGTATCGACCATCTCATGCACGATCGCCAGTCGTTGCTGACGGAATCCAAGCAGCGCCAGTGCGATGCAGGTGGCGGCGAGGATGATGGTCATGAGCTTTGCGAACACGTGGCGTTTCCCGGGTCAGCTGGAGGATCGTGGGTAGCGGAGTTCCATGCCGACCTGCAGGGCGTCGATGTTGCCGATCACATCGCGATTCATCTCGAACAACCGTCCCGTATCCCGTGAGCTCCCCAGAAGCTTCTGTGCGAGCTGGGACAGGGTGTCTCCGGGCTTGACGGTGTAGACCTCGAGCGAGTCCGGCTCGTCCTCCGCAATCGCTGCCGGTGGCGTGATCGGGGCCGGTTGTCCCATGGTGATGGTCAGCTCGGCGACGTCACCGGGGGGCGACGTCGGCATCAGGAGTCGGGTGCCGGGAACGAGCCGATCGGGATCGGGCAGGTTGTTGTGGGCGGCCAGGGTGATCGCCATGGAGTCGTCGCCGTACCAGGAGCGGGCGATGGTCCGCAGCGTCTCGCCTTCCTCCACGACATGCAGGGGGTGCGTGGATTTCGTGGGAAGAGCGGTCGGATGATCCTCCGGGCCGGCAAGACGAGGTCCGACCGGGCCGAACTCGACCAGCGGCGTGTCCTCGTCCTCGTCGACCAGCGGGTCGATGGCCCTCGCAAGGTCGGCGGTGACCAGGCGGTTGGCTTCGGAGAGATGGTCCGAGATCAGCACCCCGACGAAGAGTACGAGACCGAATCCAATGATCAGAGCAAGTTTGTTTTCACGACTCATCGTTGCCAGCGTCCCTGCCGGCCGCGGGTGCGGCGTCCCTGAATCCCCTCACGAGAGTGGGGGTGTGTGACGCCTTGCGGTCCCTGCGGTGTGCATCCATGCATCACCGGGCGGGAGGCGCCCCTGATCAGGTCAGTTGCACGGCTCTGAGCTTGGCGGATCGACTCCGTCGATTGGCCCGTTCCTCCTCCGCCGTGGCCCGGACCGGGCCTTTGGCGAGATGGGTGACGAGCGACCGCCGCTGCAGGTCCGCAAATGCCTTCTTGACCGGGCGGTCTTCGAGGCTGTGGAAGCTGATGATGCCGATTCTGGCACCCTGGCTGAGCCATCCACCGGAGGTTGCGGCCTCCGCCCCGTGGGTGATGGCGGCCAGGAGGGCATCCAGAGCCACCAGTTCATCGTTTACCGCGATCCGAAGAGCCATGAAGGTTCTGGTCGCAGGTTCCATTCGTGATGTCGCCGCCCGGCGACCGTAGGCTTCGCGAACGATTCGCGTCAATTGACCCGTAGTTTCAATCGGTTGCTCATCCCGGGCCCGTACAACTTTTTGCGCGATCCGCCGGGCCAGAGGCTCCTCGCCCAGGCTGTGGATGATGTCCGCGAGTTCCGCCTCCGAGGTGGTGGCCACCAGATCGGCGGCGGAACGGCCGCTACTGGTGTCGAAACGCATGTCCAGTGGTCCGTCGTGGCTGAAACTCATCCCCCGATCCGGATTGTCCATCTGGGTGGAGGCAAATCCGAGATCGGCCAGCACCAGATCCGCACGAACGTCCAGGTCTTCGAGGGTGCGATGGACGAGTCCGAAGCTGCCGTGGATCGCGTGGATCGTGACGCCCGTGTCCGCCGCCTCGACCCGCTGCCGTGCCGCCTGCAGATTGCTCTCGTCAAGGTCCAGCAGCACCAGCGTTCCTTCGGGTCCCAGCACCCCGGCCAGGGCTTCGGCGTGACCACCCCGGCCGGCCGTGCAGTCGACGGCCACCTGACCGGGAGACGGTGCGAGCAGGTCCATGCACTCATCGAGGAGGACGGGAATGTGTCTGGGATCCGTCATGACGTCAGTAGGATACGGGGGTGGAACAACCGACGCCGTCCATGCGGGTTCCGACCCCGAACGCCACGGCCTGTCTGGTGCTGGGCATTCTGAGCCTGGTGCTCGGCGGGTGCTTCGTGGTCGGCCTCGTGCTGGGGATCATGGGCATTCTCTACGCCCGCAAGGGACGGCGGGATCTGGCGGCGAATCCGCACCACGATGGCGAGGGCATGATCACCGGTGGACTGGTCTGCAGCATCATCGGTGTCGTAGTCGGCACGCTGCAGATGCTCTTCTTCGCCGGATACGTGGTGTTGATGCTGGTGCTGGCGATGATCGAGGAACCGATCGGCTCCTGACCGATCACATGTCCAGCAGCAGTCGCTCGGGGTGCTCGATGCACTGCTTCAGATGCACGAGGAAGCCGACCGCCTCGGCGCCGTCCACGATGCGGTGGTCGTAGCTGAGGGCCAGGTACATCATGGGACGCAGGGCGATCTGTCCGGGATTGTCCGGATCCTCGATCGGGCGGTTCTGGATGCGGTGCAGTCCGAGGATGCCGGACTGGGGGGGATTCAGGATCGGCGTGGACATCATCGACCCGTAGACGCCGCCGTTGGAGATCGTGAAGGTGCCGCCGGTCATGTCGTCGATCCCGAGTCGCCCTTCCCGTGCCTTGCCGGCGAGATCCATGATCGTGGTCTCGATCTCGGAGAAGGACCGGCGATCCGCATTGCGGATCACGGGAACGACGAGCCCCTTGTCGGTTCCGACGGCCACCGACATGTCGACGTAGTCGTGTTCGACGACCTCGTCGCCTTCGATGAAGGCGTTCACCAGCGGGTACTTGTGCAGGGCCGAGACCGCGGCCCGGATGAAGAACGACATGAATCCGAGCTTCACTCCGAAGCGGTCGTTGAACTCCTCCTTGTGGGCGTTCCGCAGTGCGATGACGTGCGACATGTCCGCCTCGTTGAAGGTGGTCAGCATGGCGGCGGTGCGCTGGGCGTGCACGAGCCGCTCGGCGATGCGC
>CAJWBW010000115.1:0-5684 GCA_913020415.1 uncultured Phycisphaerae bacterium
TAGAAAGCCACCGCGCTGGAATCGGGGGCGAACACCGGATGCCGGTCATCACGGGCTCCAGTGGTCAGCTGAATTGGGGGCGTTCCGGTCCCCACGAGACTCACGAGCCAGAGGCATCGATGCGCGGAGTGAGTGCGGCCTGCACCACCGCACGCATCGGCCACCGAACAGGCCACCATGCTGCCATCGGGCGACACCCCGATGGAGTCGATGTGCTGCAGTCTGGAGACATCGTCCAGGCTGATGGATGGATTGGCGGAGGCCAGCGAGGCGATCACCATCGCCAGCACCGGAGCCATGACGCGTACCGGACTAGAGAAGCTCATCCAGGGCACCGGTGAACTTGTCCTTGCCGGAGAGCCCGACGAAGGTGTTCTTGATCTCACCGTTGTGGAACAGCAGCACGGTCGGAATCGACATGATGCCGAACTGGGTTGCGACCTGACGGTTGTCGTCGATGTTCATCTTGGTGACCTTGGCCCGACCTGCGTACTCGTCGGCAAGCTCATCCATGGTCGGAGAAAGCATCTTGCATGGCTGACACCATTCGGCCCAGAAGTCGACCAGAACCGGCCCCTCGGAGTTGAGTACTTCGCTCTCAAACGTATCGTCCGTCAGATTCAAGACTGCTTCACTGGCCACGGTCGGTTTCTCCACGAGTTCGGGGGGACAAATGCATCATTGCAGGTCGACCATGGTACCAGCATCGTGCACCGACTCAAACAACTGCCGGACCGCGGATTTGGCGGAATCGGCCATCGTCCTCGATCGATCGACGACCGCCAGTGCCTCCACATGAGGCAAGACATCATGGACACGGAACAAGCGGACACCGCACATCGCCTGCCAGACCGCGATGGCGACCGACCCGGCCACCCGATCCCCGGGGTTGGACTGGCCGGTGACCGCCCCGATGAAGCTCTTGCGACTCGCACCGCACAGGACCGGATATCCGCTTCCCACGAACCGTCCGGCCGCTCCGATCAGTCGGGCGTTCTGTCCGACGGTCTTTCCGAATCCCAGCCCGGGGTCGAGCACGATCGCCTCGGGCCGCACACCCCGCTCGACGGCGCACCGGGCACGATCGAGCAGGAATGATCTGACGTCCTCGCAGACGTCACCGTACTCGGGCGCCGTGTCGTAGGCGTCCGACCAGGAGTCCTCCGAGGGGCGACACCGGCGGTGCATGAGGATCAATCCGACCCGTCGGTCCGCGGCGAGATCGAACATCCGCGGATCGTCGCCGCCGGCGGAGACGTCGTTGATGATCGACGCGCCCACCTCGATCGCGGCCTCGGCCACCGCGGCCGACGTCGTATCGATCGAGACGGGAACCTCGAGCCTGCGAACGATGCCTTCGATCACCGGAACCACCCGCCGAATCTGCTCCGAAGCGTCCACGGGCTCCGCCCCGGGTCGGGTCGATTCACCCCCCACATCGATGATGTCGGCCCCCTCCGCCACCATGGCGACCGCGCGACCGATGGCCTGATCGACTTCCGCATAGAGCCCCCCGTCCGAGAAGCTGTCCACGGTCACGTTGAGTATTCCCATGATCCGGCAGCGGTCGAGCCCGCAGGCCCGATCCGGTCCGATGCGCCACTGCATGGAACGGGGTGACGTCATTCCACCGTGACGGACTTGGCGAGATTCCGCGGCTTGTCGACGTCCTTCCCGCGCAGAACCGCAGCGTGATACGCCAGCAGTTGCAGCGGAACCACCGTCAGCATGGGCTGGAGCACCTCGGGCACGTCGGGCACGTAGAAGACGTCTTCGCAGAGCGAACGAATCTCCTCGTCGCCCTCGGTGGCCACGGCGATGACGTGCCCGCCTCGGCTGCGGACTTCCTGGATGTTCGACACCACCTTCTCGTACTGGCTGTTGCGGGTGGCGACGAACACCACCGGCATGCCCTCGTCGATGAGGGCGATGGGGCCGTGCTTCATCTCCGCCGCGGGCATGCCCTCGGCGTGGATGTAGCTGATCTCCTTGAGCTTGAGGGCGCCTTCGAGGGCGACGGGGAAGTTGAATCCCCGACCGAGGAACAGCCAGTTCTCGCGGGCGACGTACTTCGCGGTCACCTCACGAATGGCCTCGCTCTGATCGATGACCCCCTGGATGTGGTCCGGCAGGGCCTGGAGGCCGGCCAGCAATTCGGATGCCGCCTCGGAGGGCAGATGGCGCATGCGGCCGACGTAGGCGGCCAGCATGGTGATGGTCGCCAACTGCCCGATGAAGGCCTTCGTCGACGCCACCCCGATCTCCGGTCCGACCCGCAGGTACACCCCGGCATCGGTTTCACGGGCGATCGTCGAGCCGACCACGTTGACCAGTCCCAGCGTGAGTGCGCCCCGCTGTCGCGCTTCGCGCATCGCCTCCAGCGTATCGAGGGTCTCGCCGGACTGGGTGATCGCGATGACGACCGTGCCATCCTCGACGATGGGATTCCGGTACCGGAACTCGCTGGCGAAGTCGGTCTCGGCGGGAATGCCCGTGAGATCCTCGAAGATGTACTCACCAACCATCGCCGAATGCAGTGCGGTCCCCTGCCCCAGAAGAACGATCCGCCGGGCCTTCATGAGTTCCTGCGAGTAGTCGGTCACGCCACCGAGCACGATGCGACCGGAGGCCTGATCGATCCGACCCCGGAAGCTTCGACGAATCGCTTCCGGCTGCTCATGGATCTCCTTGAGCATGTAGTGGTCGAAATCCCCCAGCTCGATCTGTTCGAGATCCACCTCCAACTCCATCAGCTGCGTGGTCACCGGTACGTTGTCGACCGTCGTCGTTCGGAACGAGTCGCTCGTCAGCCGAACGATCGTGCCGTCCTCGAGCTCGACGGCCTGCTTGGTGTGGGCGACGATGGCACTGGAATCCGAAGCGACGATGTATTCATCCTGGCCGACGCCGACCATGAGCGGCGCTCCCTTGCGGGCGGCGACCAGGACGCCGGGTTCCTCCCGGCAGATCACGGCGATCGCATAGGCGCCGGTGACCTCCTTGAGAGCCGCCTGCACGGCGGCCTCGAGATCGCCTTCGTACAACTCGCCGATGAGATGGGTCAGGACTTCGGTATCCGTCTCGGATGCGAAGGCGTGCCCCCGCTCCTCGAGATAGGTCTTGATCACCCGGTAGTTCTCGATGATCCCATTGTGCACCAGGGCAATGCCGTGGCCGTCGGAGTCACTGTCGGTATGCGGATGCGCGTTGATGTCGTTGGGTTCGCCATGGGTGGCCCAGCGAGTATGGGCGATTCCCATGGTGCCGCTCATTCCTCCCTCGGACGCCACGCGCTCCTCGAGCACCATCACTCGACCGGCGGTCTTGCGGATCTGAAGTGCACCGGAGCCTTCCAGCACCGCCACCCCGGCGGAGTCGTACCCCCGGTATTCAAGTCGCTTCAGTCCTTCCATCAGGATCGAGGACGCGGTTGAGGTGCCGATGTAGGCGACGATTCCGCACATAGAGGGTGCCTCCAGAGACCGGCAATCCGGCTCAGCACAGGGTGACGCATCTCCGGCGACGCGTATTTCGCCCGACGAAGGGAATTGTACCCGCACCCCTGCGTATCGGGGTCACCCGTTCGTACAATCCAACCATGTCCGATCTCTGGGCCCAGCAACGAGCTTCCCACCGCAAGGCTGCCCTTCCGCTGGCCGCCCGAATGCGGCCCACGACCCTCGATGCCTTCGCGGGACAGCAGCACTTTCTGGGCCCCGACCAGTTGCTGACGAGAATGCTGACGGCGGATCGCCTGACATCCATTCTGTTCTGGGGCCCCCCCGGCACCGGCAAGACCGCGTTGGCGGGCATCATCGCCGAGCACTCGGACTGCCACTTCGAGCAGGCCAACGCCGCCCTCGTGGGTGTCAAGGACATCCGCCGCGTGCTGCAGGATGCCGCTCGGCGGGTTGAAACCGGCGGACGACGCACCATCCTCTTTCTCGACGAGATCCATCGATTCGCGCGCAACCAGCAGGACGTCCTGCTGGCCGATGTCGAAGCCGGACTCATCACCCTCATCGGGGCAACGACCGAGAACCCGTTCTTCTCGGTCAACTCGGCCCTCATCTCCCGCTCGACCCTGTTCCAATTTGAACCCCACGATGAAGAGGACATCCGCTGGATCATCCGCCGGGCGATCACCCACGATCAGGGATACGGGCATCTGGACCTGCAGGTCGATGATGCTGCCGTTGAGCACTGGATCCGAATCAGCGACGGGGACGCCCGTCGAGCACTCAATGCACTCGAAGTGGCGGTCGACAGCCAGGACACGACTGAACGCGACGGCACGATCGTGATCGATCTGGCCACCGCGGAACAGTCGATCCAGGCCAAGGCCCTCCGGTACGACCAGCAGGGAGACGGGCACTACGATCACGCCAGTGCATTGATCAAGTCCATCCGCGGCTCCGATCCGGACGCAGCGGTGTACTGGCTGGCCCGGATGCTCTCGTCCGGCGAGGACCCCCGATTCATCTGTCGGAGGCTGGCCATTCTCGCTTCCGAGGACGTCGGCCTGGCATCCCCCCAGGCCATGCAGATGGCCGCGGCCGCCTGGACGATCACGGAGCGGATCGGCATGCCGGAATGCCAGCTCACGCTTTCCGAACTGGCCATCTATTTGGCAACCTGTCCAAAGTCCAATGCGTCCGCACAGGCGGTCTGGAACGCCATGCGAGATGTCCGGGAAGGCAAGACCGTACCGGTTCCCAAGTTCCTACGTGACGGTCACTACAACGGGGCTTCGAAAATTGGACACGGTGATGGATACCGGAATCCTCATTTCGATCCGGCCGCGGATCACCAGGACTACCTCGGAGTCGATACCACCTACTTCCGGCCGACGAATCATGGATTCGAGGCGGAGATACGTCGCCGCAGGTCTGACCAGCCCGGGGATGCGAACGATGCCTGACCTCGATGCCGCGAAGAAGCGACAGCGGACCACCCTTCGACAACGACTGTCGGAGTTGGATGAAACCCGGCTGCGCACCGCCTCGTCGGCCATCCAACACCGGTTGCGGGATCGGCTGGGCGACCGACTCGAACACGGCGTGCTCGCCTTCCATCCCCTGCCGGGTGAACCCGACCTTCGTGATCTGATGCAGGACGGTCTCGATCGTGCACGACTGACCTGCCTGCCGGGCGTCGACTGGACCACCGGGGCGATGACGCCGCTTCGCCTGGAATCGCTGGATCGAATCCAAACCGGTCGGCATGGCGTGATCGAGCCCGACCCCGGAAAGCCGGTCGACCTGCAGGAGCTGTCGCTCGTTCTGGTACCCGGACTCGGCTTCGACCGGCAGGGTCGGCGACTCGGGCGAGGCGGCGGCTACTACGACCGATTTCTCGCCTCCTGTCCGACGCACGTGCTGGCGGTTGGCATCTGCTTTCAGGAACAGTTGATCGAACGGGTCGAAACTGGCCCGACCGACATTCCCCTGCCGATGGTCGTTACGGACGCCGGAATCATCGAGCCGGGTTCATCCACAATGTCTGCACGCTGAGCCTCGAATCGGGGGATCTGCAGTACACTCGAAGTGCGGGAAGCCACTGGTTTTCCGGCGGAGGGTCGGCATTCAGGTGCCGATGGGGAAGGAACCCAAGCTCCATTTCAAGGAGGATCCACCATGGCACTCCCCAGCCAGAGCGTTTCGCAGAATGCCCGCGGCCGGTAC
>CAJWBW010000116.1:0-5658 GCA_913020415.1 uncultured Phycisphaerae bacterium
GATAGGGGATCTCCTTCTGGGCGATGTGCGTGAACTGATCGACGCTGATGCGATCCGCGTAGGACCAGAAGCAGTCACGCATGTTCTGCAGCGAAACGATCAGCAACTCCATCGCGGTCCGCTTCTCCTCGAGGAAGTCACGGTCGCAGAACTTGCGGAGCAGCCAGAGCTGGGCGATCGCCAGGTCGAGTGCTTCCGCCGACTTGCCCGCCTCGAAGAGGCGATAGGTTTCGGCGGTCGAGTACGCGAGGATCTCCTGCAGTGCATCCAGATAGGCGAAGCGGTTGTTGCGGACCTTGCCCTTGGACCAGATCTCGATGAAGACGTTCTTCTGCTGATAGGTCGCGGGGACGTTGTCCATGCCGTAGGGAAGCCCCACGATCGTCCGCTGGGAGGCTTCGATGATCGCCTCCGCCAGACCCGGATTGGACTCCGCCCACGCCGAGACCTCGCTCCAGCCGGCCATGCCCGGCCAGATGGTTTCGAGGTTGAAGAACGGCCCCACTTCCTGGGGCGGCGTCGACAGCTTCAGATACGCATCGAAGAGGATTCTCCACCCCTTGGTGGATTCGCTCCCCTTGATGGAGTTGTGACTGTTCAGACGATCGATCAGATCGTTCACGTCCGCGGTCACCGGAGCAGCCAGCCCGCTGAGCGCGAGCAGCCCGACCAGAGCCGCACAGTGTCGTTGAAGCGTTCGCATGCCGTCCTTCCCTGCAAGAATCGGTCCGGAGCCGCCCGGAACCGTTGGGTTGCGATTGTAGCAGGCCCTGCATGACGGGGCTGCGGGGCCCTCCCGGCTATACTCCGGTCAGTTCCCGCCGCGTCCCTCCCTCCTTCCGACAGCCCGACACCATGACCAATATCCAGGACCATCTTCGACAACGAATCGACGGCTCCGTCGCAGCCATCGAATCCATCCGGGATCTGGTGCCGGAGTTGGCGAGAGTCGGCAACTCGATCTTCGAGCGCATGGACAACGGAGGCACGTTGTTCACCGCCGGCAACGGCGGCTCCGCCGCCCACGCCCTCCATCTTTCGGAGGAACTGGTCGGCCGGTACCGCTCCAACCGCAAGCCGATGCCGGCGATCTGTCTCAATGCCGACCCGACGGCATTGACCTGCATCGCCAACGACTTCGGATTCGAGAGCGTCTTCGCCCGTCAGTGCGCTGCCCTCGTTCGTCGCGGAGATGTCCTGCTGGTCTTCTCCACCAGCGGGCGAAGCGGCAACCTGATCGAAGCACTCCAGACCGCACGCGAGAACGAGGCGTTGACGGTGGGCCTGCTGGGAGGCGATGGCGGGCCATGCCGGGACCTCTGCGACCATCCGATCGTCGTTCCGGCCGAGGACTCCGCCTTCATTCAGGAAGGCCACCAGGTTCTTCTGCACCTGCTCTGCGAAATGGCCGAGCAACGCTGATTCCTCTTTTCACCCGTTTGTGCAGACCGACGGATGAAGGGCGTTCCGTCGGGCCCATTTTCCGGTCCCGTTTCAATCGACGTTGAAGCGGCCACTTCCGGCGGAACCGGATGGCGGCCCCATCCGTACGAATCAGGCAGAAGCACTGCAGCCGATGCCTGCGATCGGCCGACTCTTCTTCAATGCAGGTCCGATGCATTCCCCCCCGCATTCCCCTCCTCGGGAGGCGACCGGGGCACGGACCGATGCCATGGAGAGACCACAATGGTTCGTTCCCGACTACTCCTGCGTGCGGCCGCCCTCACGGTCGGCCTGCTCGCCACGACGGCCCCCGGCGCCGTGATCCGCATCACGCCGCAGCTCGAGTTGGAAACGAGTCGAATCATGGGCGTCTTCGGTGACGACAGCGGTACCTTCAGCGACGAGGCCCTGCTGAAGATCCATACCGCCCTCTGGGACGACGGGATCGAGACCGACGGATACGTGACCATGCTCGGCCTGGACACGGACCATGGAATCTCCCTGGTGTTCCTCATCGATGCCGCCGGCATCGGCGGGGGAAATGAAACGGCCAGCATCTCCTTTCAGACCACCGCCCCCATCGGCCGCACGCGATGGATCAATGACCAACCCGACGACATCTCGGACAGCTACAACGGCATCAGCGGCAAGCAGGTTGCATGGGGCCTCTTCTCGTGGAATGCGAATGTGGAAGGCGACGCCTTTGCGTGGTCGAACCTGCAGCCCGGCGACGGCCTGAGTGCCATGTTCGCGGCCATCGAGGAATCGACGCTGCCGGGCCTGAACGGCGAGGACACCTTCCAGTTCGTCAGCGCCGACGGCGACGGATGGTCGATCGTCGACACGGCCTCGTTCACGTCCGCGAACTACTACTCCTTCACCGCGCAGGTCGTGCCGAATCCCGCGACCATCGCCCTCCTCAGCATCGCGGCGTGCCACCGTCGCCGACGACGCTGAGTCGAACGCACCTTCGAGATTCGTGGCCTCTCCGGGCGTGAGGACGCTATCCTTTGACCTGCAGGAGGGTCGCCATGACCACCGAAACCGCACCATCCCCGTCCCCACGCCCCGCCGACCGGTTCCAGGCCGGCGGAACCATCGGCATGATTCTCATCCGCATCGTCGTTCCGCTCTGGGTGCTGTCGGGCGCCCTGTTCAAGATCACGGAACGATCCCCCAGCCTCCTGCCCAAGGATTTCATGGTGCAGGTCGAGGCCCTCGGGGTGGACCTGTACTGGGCATTGGCCTTCCTAATCGCCTTCGAGTTCATCGCCGTGGCGATCATGCTGTTCATCCCCTCGCTCGCCCGGTTCATGGCCGTGCTCATGCTTTCGGCCTTCTGCCTCGTGCTTCTGAATGAACTTCGCGCGGGCAACTTCGACTCCTGCGGGTGTCTCGGCAGCGCCTCACCCCCGCCATGGCTGATGCTGATCATCGACTTCCTGCTTCTGCTCGGAGTCGTGGTGTTCAAGCCCCGCCCGGTGCAGTTTGCATCGAAGCGAACCTCGTGGACCATCGTCGCCGCGCTGGTTCTGGTCACCAGCGGCACCACGTTCACTCTGGTCCTCAGCGAGATGGGTCCGACGACCATCGTGGAGGTGATCGAGGCCCCGTCCGGCGACGAGACGGGCGCCGGCGATGCGGACGGCGCGACGGTGCAGCCGCCGGTGACGGCACCCCGAACGCTTCCCGGGTACTACCTGCTCGACACCAGCGACTGGGTCGGGCGCAATGTCCGGGACATCGATCTGGTGAACTACGTCGAAGGTCTGGCCGATTCGGTTCAGGAGGGTCGTCAGTACCTCATCTTCTTCAGCCGCACCTGCGACCACTGCCAGATGCTGCTCGAACTGCACTTCGGATTCGGCGTCCCGGTTCCCACCACGCTCATCACCATTCCCGAAAGCAAGGATGGATTCGAGACCGAAGGGATCCTGGATCAGCCGTGCTTCGACTGCCGGGAACTGGAACTCCCCGTCGGCTGCGACTGGCTCATGACCCCCCCACTGGTTCTGGCCCTGGAGGATGGAGTGGTCCAGTGCGCCAAGGAAGCCGAGGACAGCGACGTCCCGGAGTGTCTGATCTGGCACTGAGTCGCTACCCTGCAGGCATGAACTACGACCTCCCCGCCATGCTTGCCCACGTCGATGCCCACATCGAGGATTCGCTCGAACGGCTCAAGGACATCCTTCGCATCCCCTCCGTCAGCACGGACCCCGCCTTTGCGGGCGATGTCCGCCGTTGCGCCGAGCACATGGGAAACCTCCTGCGCGAGCTGGGCATGGACACCACCGTCCACGACACCGAGGGGCATCCGATGGTGGTGGCCCACGATGCCGGTCCGGGCACCGATGACGCGCCGACGATCCTGTACTACGGCCACTACGACGTGCAGCCGGCCGATCCCTACGACCTGTGGGAGTCGGACCCCTTCGATCCCCAGATCGTCGACCATCCGGACGGAACACGAATCGTGGCCCGGGGCGCCGACGACGACAAGGGACAGTTGATGACCTTCATCGAGGCCATGCGCGCCTGGAAGGTGGTCCACGGGACGCTGCCCGTCCGGGTCATCGTCCTGCTCGAGGGCGAGGAGGAATCCGGCAGCGCCAGCCTGGATCCGTTCCTCGAAGCGCACCGCGACGAACTCCGGGCCGATGCCTGCGTGATCTGCGACACGGGCATGTGGAACCGCACCACCCCGGCCGTGACCACGATGCTCCGCGGCATCGTCGGGATGGAGGCCATTCTCCACGGCCCGGGGCACGACCTGCACTCGGGCATGTACGGCGGAGCGGTGCTGAATCCGATCAACGCCCTGGCCCGCATCGTGGGCGAGCTGCACGACGAGCAGGGACGGGTGCAGGTCGACGGCTTCTACGACGACGTGGACGAACCCGCCGAACTGGAGACCTGGAAGGGGCTGGGATTCGACGAGGCCGCCTTTCTCGCCAGCGCCGGATGCGACACTTCCGTCGGCGAGGCCGGTCGCAGCGTGCTCGAGCGGACCTGGTCACGGCCCACGTGCGACGCCAACGGCATCTACGGCGGCTACCAGGGAGCCGGCGGCAAGACCGTCATCGCCGCGAGCGCCGGCGTGAAGCTGACCTGCCGTCTGGTGCCGAATCAGGATGCCGCGAAGATCCGCGAAGGCCTCATCACGTTCTTCGAGGACCGGACGCCACCGGGCGGACGCTGGGAGTTTCTGGGTGAAGGTGCGTTCCCGGCGATCCGCGTTCCCACGGATTCACCCTGGTTGCGTGCCGCGCTCGACGGACTCGAATCGGTCTGGGGAACCAGCCCGGTGCTGATGGGCTGCGGCGGATCGATTCCCGTCGTGGGTTCCTTCCAGTCCATCCTCGGAATCGACTCGCTGCTGGTGGGATTCGGACTGGACGATGACCGGGTGCATTCTCCAAACGAGAAGTACGACCTGAGTTCATTCCACAACGGCATCAAGTCGCACGTGGCGATCCTGGGACGCTTCGCGGATACCGCATCCGCCTGAAGCGATGCCTACTGCGGTTAAAATGCCCTTTGTGCTCGCACGGGGCGCCGATCGAACCACGCTTCGGTGGTCCCCATGCCGCAACCACCGCTTCGGAGTGGATCTTGAGCGTGGGTCAGTTCATTTCTCGGAAGCGTAGAATCACCACTTCACCATGCCTCGATTTCCAACCGCAATCCTGATCCTGTCGGCAATGCCGATGAGCACCTCCACGTGGGCTCAGGCCCCGGTGGACGTTGAAATTCAGGAGTTCGGAGTCGGCAATGCCTGGCGGGCCGGCGAGACCATCGGCATCCGTCTCGAACTCACCAGCAACGGGCCCGACGACGCGTCCTACTGGGTCGAATGGCAGCTGCCCACCGCCGACGGGGATCTTGCCGGTCACGGTCGACGAATCGCGCTCTCGCCCGGACAACCCCGGGACCTCTGGCTCTACGGTCCGGTGCAACCATGGACCGACGGTGACACGGGCATGGAGATTCGGGTCCGATCCCTCGAAGACGGGATCCCCGGACTGCCCGTGGTGACCCGGCGATTCAACCCCCGCGCGAGTGGTTCGGCCATGCTCGATCCCACCACGTCGCTGCTGGGGATTCTCGGCACCCGTCGGGCGGGCATCGACCAGTACGCGGACACCGGTGGTTCGCTCAACACTCGCCCGCCGGCAGCCAACGAGGCCACCGGGGTCTTCGCCATCTCCTCGCCGG
>CAJWBW010000117.1:0-5625 GCA_913020415.1 uncultured Phycisphaerae bacterium
CGGTTCCAGGAGGACCTCGCCGAGGGTCCGCTTCTCGCCCGCGCGAAGCTGCGCTTCGGGAACCACCGCGTTCAGATCGGCGCTTCGTTCCTTGAGGATCGCACGCACGAGGCTGTATCCGTTGGAATGGACGCCCGAACTTTCGATGCCGATCAGGATGTCGCCCTCCTGGATCCGCAGCGGATCGATCGCCCGTTCCAGTTCGACCACTCCGACCGAGAAGCCGACCAGATCGAACTCACCCGGCCCGTAGATGTCGGGCATCTCGGCGCATTCCCCGCCGATCAGCGCGCATCCTGCGATCTCGCATCCCTTGGCGACCCCCTCGATGATCTTGGCCGTCGCGTCCGGATCCTGTTCGTGCAGTCCGATGTAGTCCAGGAAGAAGAGCGGCTCCGCCCCCTGCACGATGAGGTCGTTCACGTTCATCGCGACACAGTCGAGCCCGACGGTGTCGAGCACCCCCATCTCGATCGCGATCTTCAACTTGGTTCCGACTCCGTCGGTGCAGGCCGCGAGGACGGGGTCCTTGAAGTTCCGCTGGAAGAGGGCCTCGTTGTAGTCGAGACGAAACAGGCCTGCGAATCCCCCGTGGGGTCCGAGAACCCGTGGCCCGTGGGTGCGTGCGACGGTTCCCTTGATCTGGGATACGAGTCGATCACCGGCTTCGATGTCGACCCCCGCTTGATCGTAGCTGAGGCCCTTTTTGGGGCGTTCAATGGCCGTCATGGGGGCCAGTGTAGCCGATCGAGCGGTTCCCCACCCCCGATTTCGGGTTCGTGATCGCTCCGGATCCCGGTCGGTCGGTCGAGGGAATGCCGGGTGGCTGGAGGGAATTCCTTTGACCGCCACCGAAAATGGAGGGACGATTGGTTGGCTCCAGAATCCGGTTCCGCCGGCATTTGAAGGTGGTTTTCCCATCTTGGTGCATCCGGCCCCGGAATGGTGCGTAAGAGAGCAACGGATGAGAGAGAAGGGGCACGCAATGGCCTCCATCCAGACTTCGGGCCGCAAGGCTGCCACGCTCGCAGGGACACTGCTCCTGGCGGGCTGCTGCTTCATGCTGGGGCTGGCACCGGTGGAGACCGCCGCGAAGACGCGTCCGGGCGCCACGGCTCCCGCTGTCCCTGCTTCTCCCACCCCCGCCGACCGTGGTGGTTGCCCGGTCGGTCAGCTTCCGGACTGCAACGGCAACTGCTTCCCGACCAACTGGCTGGGGGACGGACTGTGCGACGACGGGGCCTACGACTACAACGGCGTACCGATCTTCCTGAACTGCTCCTCGTTCAACTGCGACAACGGGGACTGCGATCCCTCAAACTGCCTGCTCGACGATGACTGCGGAAGCTGCGACGCCGGTGGACTCGCCGAGAACGAGCCATGTGGTTCCCAGCTCAACGGAGGCTGCGACGACGGTTCCTTCAACCATACGTCGGTCGACTGCGGCACCACGATCTGCGGTCGATCCTGGGCGGAGAACGGCCAGGCCGACATCGACTGGTACGAGGTCTTCCTGCCCGACGCCAACTTCGATTCCGAGGACATGCTTCGACTCACCGTCGAGTCGCAGCTCCCGCTGATCGTGGAGGTCTACCGCGACTGCCTCGACGAGCCGTTGGCCGTCGCTCAGGCCGACGGATGCGACGGGGAACCGATCGAACTCTGCCTCGAAGCCCCCAAGCTCTACTACATCCGAATCCTGCCCGGGCAGCTCTCCTCGGGTCCCGTCACCGCCGGATATCCCTGCAGCATCGGATTCGAATACACCCTGGAGGTGTCGTGCGAAACCGATTGCGATTTCGTGCGGTGTCCCACCTGCGTTCCCGCCCCGGACGGACTGCTGGCGTGGTGGTCCATGGACGATCTCGAAACCGCCCCGTCGGTCTATGAACTGATCCACGAGAACGACGGTATGCCCAGCGGCCAGATCGATCTCGAATCCACGGGGGTCGTCGAGGCGGGCATCCGGTTCAACGGCGGCCATCTGCAGGCAGCGGACCAGGATCGACTGGACTTCAGGGAGAACGGCGACTTCTCCGTCGCCAGTTGGATCCGTCTGGAAACGGATCCCATCGGTGTGCACCCGATCATCGACAAGCGGACGTCCGACGCCCAGTCGGAACGGGGCTGGACCTTCACGACGTCCGACGGACGTCTGGTGCTGAAGATGACCGACGTGGACGGGTTCTCGGCGATCTGGGGAACGCCCGTCGCGATCACCGACGGCGGGTGGCACCACGTCGCGGTGACCGTCGATCGCGACC
The DNA here is from genome assembly GCA_913020415.1 of uncultured Phycisphaerae bacterium. Taxonomy (GTDB): domain Bacteria; phylum Planctomycetota; class Phycisphaerae; order Phycisphaerales; family SM1A02; genus UBA854. The sequence continues at coordinate 2,265 of CAJWBW010000117.1, forward strand.
AGAGCAACGGAATACGCTTCTACATCGACGGGACGCTCGTGGGCGAGTTCGATCCCACCACGGTTCCCGGTGATCTTTCCACCACCTCCGACATCCTCATCGGACGCAGTCAGCGGCTTGATGACCAGGCTTCGGCGGCCACCTTCACCGGATTCATGGACGAACTCCAGGTCTATCGTCGCGATCTGACGGGTGACGAACTCCAGGGCATCTTCGATGCGGGGTGCGGCGGCATGTGCAAGGTGCGCATGCATGTGCCGCGGGTCACCGCCTACTGCGAGGGCCAGGCCCAGTCCGACGCGATCGTGACCATCTCCAACGCCACCAATCAGGATCGCTGGTTCGATCTCCTCTACGACGGATTGGGCGGTGAACCCAACGGCGGCGGCTACTGCATCGAGGACGGCCCCTCGATCTTCACTCCCGGCCAGCAGAATCCGATCTACGTCCCCGCCGGCACCACGGTGGAGGTCGTGGTCGTGATCGATCGTCCGTCCGGACTGCAGGAACTGGGGGATTCGGCGTGCTGGACGGCCACGCTCCAGGAGACCGACACGAGCTTCGAACTGGTACGCAAGGGCACGGTGACCGTCAACGATCAGATCTGCGTGGAGGCCGAATCGGACTCCGTCCTGCAGGTACCGGTGGGTGTGCCCTTCCCGGTCAAGTTCACCCTCTCCAACCAGACCACCAACGATCGGTCGTACTTCTACCGCATCGGGTGCATCCAGTCCGTCGGCGGCGAGCCCAACGAGTCGGTCCGCCTCAACGGCGAGGAGCCCGGTGACGAGGTGTTCGACTACGTCGTCGTCCCCGCCAGCGGCAGTGTCGAGGTCGTGGTGGAGGTGCTCTATCTCCGTCAGCGGGGCAAGTCGGAGAAGGCCGGCTACAGCGACATCGTGATGTACCGCGAGCCCGGTACCGATGTCCCCTGGTACGGCGGGGATTCCCAGGGCATCGAACCGTCCGAGTCGCCGGTCGAAACTTGCGAGTCCGACATCAACTGCGACGGCACGGTCGACGTCTCCGATCTGCTGGCGGTGATCGCGGCCTGGGGTGACTGCAAGCCCGACGCGGACTGTCCCGAGGACGTCAACGGCGACGGCACGGTCGACGTGAACGACCTGCTGGCCGTGATCGGTGCCTGGGGGTGATGGATCGTCCGGTCAGCGGGCGGCGACGGGAATTTCGAGGGCTTCGGCCATCGCGCTTCCCAGGTCCGCCGGACTCTCGCAGACCGTGACTCCGCAGGAGTGCAGGGAGTCCATCTTGGCCTGGGCGGTGTCGTCGGCGCCGCCGATGATCGCGCCGGCGTGCCCCATCCGCTTGCCCGGAGGCGCCGTCCGGCCGGCGATGAATGCCGCCACGGGCTTTCGCATGTGCTCCCGGATCCAGTGCCCCGCGAGGGTCTCGTCCGATCCACCGATCTCGCCGATCAGGATCACTCCGTCGGTGTCCTCGTCCTCGTTGAACATCTCCAGCAGTTCGATGAAGTTCAGGCCCTTGATGGGATCACCGCCGATTCCGACGCAGGTGCTCTGTCCGATGCCCAGCACGGTGGTCTGCCAGACCGCTTCGTAGGTCAGGGTGCCGCTGCGGCTGATCACACCGACCGCCCGACCGGTGGAGGCATCCTCCCGGGCGGTGTTGATGTAGCCCGGCATGATGCCGATCTTGCAGCCACCCTCGAACACCGCGGACGGACCTTCACCGGACACGCGACGGCCCGGGGTGATGATGCCCGGGCAGTTGGGGCCGATCAGCCTCGTGTTCGGGAACTCCGCCAGTTGCGCCTTCACGCGGACCATGTCCTGGGTGGGCACCCCTTCGGTGATGGCGCAGATCAGTTCGATGCCCGCTTCGGCGGCCTCGATGATGGACGCCGCCGTGTACGGCGGCGGAACGAAGATCATGGAGGCGGTCGCGCCCGTCGCCTCCATCGCGGACGCGACGGTGTCGAAGATGGGCAGGCCGTTGGCGTCCTTCTGTCCACCCTTGCGAGGCGTGACTCCTCCGACCATCCGGGTGCCGTAGTCGAGGCAGCCCTTGGTGTGGAAGGCGCCGGACTTGCCGGTGATGCCCTGGCAGATGACCTTGGTGGTTCCGTCGACGAGGATGGACATGGCGTGGCTCCCGCTGCTGAGAAGTGAGGGATTCTAGCAGCAGGTTCCGATCGGTGGAGCGTCCGTGGCCACGGACGTCAGTCGATGATCCCCGCCGTCATCGTGAAGGGGATGTTCTGTTCGGTCTCCGCCCCGGTCTTCTCGTCCCGCACCCGGACCTTCAACTGGTAGCGACCGACCGAGAGCCCACGGGGCAGCGTGAACTTCTGGACCGTGAAGTAGTCCCGACGCTGCTTGCGACTGTGGTCGGAGGCCGACTGCCAGTCCTCCTTCCACACGGGGATCCCATCCCGGTCGCTGTAGATGGTCAGGTGCTGGCTCGTGACCGTCTCCCACAGGTCGTCGGTGTTGAGATCGCTGGTGAATCCCTCCATCTCGAGGTAGATGATCACCGGTTGGGCGGAATGGGCGACGAAGGAGTAGTGGTCCGAATCGTTGCGGACCGTCCACTCGTCGAAATCACCGAACCCGCGGACCCGCGTGCACAACGCGAGGGTGGGCAGTTCGAGATCCGGAGTCATCTTCAGTCGCTGCTGGAGTTCGTTGGTGGCGTTCGTCATCGCCAGCCACGGATTCGTGTTCGAGTCGAGGCTGCTGCCCACCTCGATGAAGTACTGCTGCATCGTCTCCAGCAGGGCCCGGTTCTCATCGCTGAGATCGGGGATGGCCGTCGGATCGATCGCCCGTGCCGGGTCGAGCATGGACATCGAGGCCAGGACCATCAGTTCACGAAGCGGTCGTTCGCTCCACGTGCTTCCGATGTAGAGCTCACGCGAGAAATCGATCATCGACTGGCGCAGTCGCGTGTCGGAGGGTTCGTCGGATCCGGGGTCCCCGGGTGCGGACGCGGCGACGGGTTCCTCGGTCGGTCCGTAGGGCGGTTGTTCCTGCACGGATGCGATCGTGGGCGGCGCGGTCGCGGATTCGGGTCGTTTCCACTCGATCGCCGGCTCGCTCGCCGTCGGCTGCTCCTGCTGCTGCTGCTGATACGAGAGGAATGCCTCGGTGTCCCGCCGGACCTGATCCTGGTGCGCGTCCAGATCGGACGATCCGGACGAGGCTCCGGTCAAGGTCGGCACCGGAGCCGGGCGACCGGTGTCCACCGGAGTCTTCGCCGCCGGCGCGCAGGCGCCGAGCGATGAAATCAGAAGCGAGGAGGTGCACAGGACGAATCGGGTGGTTTCGCTCATGGGAGTCTCCTGACGCGATGGATGGCCTTCCTGGCCGCCGGTGTGTCC